>NZ_JBFRTN010000007.1:0-52488 GCF_041474095.1 Vibrio sp. 10N.222.54.A3 | reverse complement strand
CCAATTAGGAAACAAAGCCGTTCAGAAAGTTAGATTCGAGCGAGCTGGCTAGTTTGGTTGAACAGTTTGGCAATAACCTTGATTCTCTAGGTTTAGAGACGTTTTTCCGCGATCTATTAACGTTGAATGAACAACGTAAACATCAAGCATTAGAGCAACTTCTGACTTACGCGGCTGCTCATCAAGACCAAGCGGAGTTTGCTTTGGTTATTGAGCTTAGTCATCAGTATCCAAACGATATTGGTCTATTTTGTGTTCTGCTTCTTAACTTGATCACATTGAACCCGGGTGAAGCGATGTATTTGAATGCGAATACTCCGCATGCTTACATTAAGGGAACTGGGCTCGAGATCATGGCAAATTCAGACAACGTTTTGCGAGCAGGTTTAACGCCAAAGCACATTGATGTCGCCGAGTTGGTTGCCTGTACAGAGTTCAAACCGATCCCGTTTGAACGCTTGTTGTTAGCGCCCTCAAAACTGGGTCAATGTGATAGTTATGATATTCCTGTCAGTGATTTTGATTTCAATATCTTTCATCGCCCTCAGCAAGAAGAAGTGATCACAAGCGGTGCTGAAATTTTGATGGCAATAGATGATGATTTAACGCTAGTGAGCCAAAGAGGTGAGCACTTAACCCTTACGAAAGGGCAATCGGTATTTATCCCGGCTTATATTGGTCATTACGAATTGAGCAGTAATGGCCGTGTTGCCAGAGCGTTTAATTAAGTGAGTGCTCAGCTGGAATTGCTATCAAGTTTTGCGAATGAAGATGTTGGCTTAAAGGGCTAATGGAAGAATGAACAAGCCAAATTCATATTGGCTTGTTCATGTTGCCTATCGATTACTTAATAGTCGGCAAGCTTGTTGCTTCCATATTAATCGACATACTCCAAGATTGTTCCTCTCGAATGGACTTAATAGATCCTCGGTTTGTAAGCCAAGCAGTTTGAGTGTCACGAGGTCCGTCATTTTCAAATTGTGTTTCACTTTCTACTTTACATGCATCAAAGGTACCAGCAGGTACAGTGACTTCTTCTTTACCTAAGTATGTTTCTTGGTAGTTGAAGGTGGGTAGAAAGTAAGGTCGTCCGTTGATAATTTCATCTAATGACGTTTCTACAGATACAGTCCTTAATCCAGGAGACTCAATCCCAATGAATTCACCACTGACTTCGTCATACTCATAGTCATATTGTGATGTTAGCGGTGCATTGGTTGAGGTACCGAAATCTACCACTTGATTGATAATCTTTTGATTATCAGCAATTGCCAGTGGCAACACAGCCTTAGCCGAACCCCAGCCTAGTGAGTCATCAGAGTTAAAGCCCTCTTGACCTAGATAGTGATCTTCAGAGCTATATGAATACTCATACCCCATTAAAACACCTTGCGAATCTTTTATATCGATACGCGTCTTTTCTAGGCTACCTGCTAAGTTAGAAATCCAACTTGGAAGTCCGGTGACTAACGTAACATCATTCAGCCAAGAGAAAGTGTCACCCAAGTAGGTAAACTCATAAGTTAGGTTCTGTGTTACTGCTTCCGGCTCCCACATAGGTGTGCGTTGCACATCGTAAACCGTAACGTCATTAGCTGTAGCGATGAACTGAGCATCCGGCAGTGAGTCGAGACAAGCTTGTATGTTCAGAGGATGCAGAGGCTGTGGCGTTAATGCGTTATCCAAAATGAACTGTTTAGTTGCTTCGTCAAAGATATAAGCCTCACTACTAGCTTCTTCGATCTCTTTGAAGGTAATACGTACAAAGCCTTCGACTACAGACAAGTAAGCGGAGTTATCTTCTTTTTGGTAGTTAGACCATGTAGCTTGCGAGTGGATAGATTCAGGGATCGTAACTTGACGTAATACCTCGCCATTTACGGATTCATCTTTCCACGAACCGAGTTCTGACAATTTGGAGAATGTAGAATCTAAATTCCATGCTCTTGTATAATAAACTACGGTGCCGTTAGAGAGCAGCTGTGCAAATATTTCAGCATTTTCCATGCCTGCCATTGGAATTAAATCTGCATGATTGTTAGACGCTGTGTCATGACGGTCTGATTCATCTTCAGCAATGGTCGATGCCAAAGTGGCAAGCCATGTATCGCTGCCATTCTTAAAGGCGCTAATGCCGTTACACATGTTATTGAGCGCTTCATAGCGATCCGGAGTGTGCTCGGCACACCAATCACCTTTGTAAAAGGTATAAATGTTGTCGCTGATGTCTTCTACAGACAATTTATATGCGGTTGTGTTGTCAGGGAATTTTAAACCTACTGGCATAATGTTAGACCAAACGTTCTCATCATCCGTTTGATCCATGATTGAACGAACATTGAGCCCACTGATATCTAATTGCTTGGCGCTAGCAACTTCACTAAAAATCGAGCTTCTAGATTCTAGAGTTAAGCTGCCGTCTTCGTTCGGCTTAATGCTGGTTAAGGTATCATCGCTCGCTTCCCAACCGTTTTGTCCTAACACCATGCTATTTGTGTCAGGGGTATATTCAAACTCAACAAATTGCTCAGCAAAGTAATCATAAATATAACTGGTATCGGTAACTGAGTTATCTGCATCAGACTTCAATGTTCCATAGGCAACTACTAAATCTTTGCCAGTGTCATTATCGCCGCCAAACCAATTGATACCGTCTGTTTTGATAAGCTTCGCGAGGTCGGCTTGCTTAGAGCCTTTATTTGCCTCATTTTCTTTAATTTTATCTTCGAGATTAGAGTCATCAATGGTGATGTGATCGCGATTAATACTGCCAGCAATATCGCTTGGGTTGAAGTTATCTCCAGCTGCTTCAATATTTTTTACGACTTCCTCGAGGACTCGAGTGACTTCTTCATTAATTAATGCGGTGAGTGCTTCGACAGAAATACCGGCGCCCGCTGCTGTTTCTGATAGCGCATCCGTGTTCTCTGCCATGACTGAAGCGGTAACTTGAGCAACGCGGTGTAGGTTTTCAAAAGCCGCTTTTTGTGCATCGGCTAAGTCGTTATTGTTTTTGGCTTCGATATAATCTTGCGTTAAATCGAGATTTGTCCCCAACTTCTCTTGAATAGCTGTTTTAGCTTCTTCTAACGAAGAACCACTCTCTATTTCATTTTGAATCAGAGTCGTTAATGGGCTAATAAATGCGGATTTTGGTGGTGCAGTTAAGCGATAGCTCTTGCTTAGAACGACACCTGGGTTATCGGTATCGATGGTTTGTCCGGCAACCACTTCGATCAACAGAGTACCTTGTTCAAGTTGTTCTTGAGTTAGATTATCAATTGTAAACGAACCATCGTCACCCGTTACGGCACTTGGCTCATCCTTATCACAAACTTTATTACTGTTTAGATCCAAACACGCATTGGCTCCTACCAAATAGCCATCAGCGGCCTTTGCTGTTAAAGACGCTGAAGTTGCTGTTGAACCGCCAGTATCAGTTGTGGAGCTATTTGAACTGTCGCTACCACATCCTGCTATCCCTAGGGCTATTGCCACTGCTAACAGTGAACGTTGACCATTCATGTTAGTTCTCCTATTAAGTTATTGATAAAAATTTACTACTCTGGAATCAATTGGCAGAATGTCATTGATAAATATGACTATTTATAAATTGAATGCCATTGATGAGAAATGTATCAAAGCGGAATGTGGTGGAAATAGCCGGAGTATTTATTCTAGAGACATATCTAACTAGTGGAGTTATATATGCGAGTGATATCTCTGGTGAATGTTTGGTACTTGTAATTTACATACTTATCAATTGTAATTATTATATATCTAGTTGTATTTTATAAACTTTTGCAGCTAAGGTGATAAAGTGAGCATCACTGTCATCAACAATTTGATAGCCAAGTGCCTGATAAAAACTGATGGCGCGAGTGTTACTTCTAAAGCTCGACAGAGTGACTTGGTTTCGTTGTTCTTGATGGGCTTTGTTGTGGATGAGTAACATGGCTTTTTTACCAAGAGACTGACCTTGGTATTGAGGGGAAATGATCAGCAGATGAATATGATAGGTGTTTCCGTAAGGCTTAAAGCAGACGAGTCCGACTCTTTCGTTTTTATGGTATATCCAATGAAACCAAGAGGGATGGTAATCGTTTAAAAGTCGCTTACGTTGGAAGTCGTCCTCCCAGCCGAAAACGTTATCTACGTGTATGAAAAGCCCCTGCTTAACAAACGCAAACAGTTCTTCGAATTCGGAACTTGGAACGAGTCGGAGTTGTATATTCTCTTCTTTTATTACCACTCTGCTTGCTTCCTTATCAAACGCCTTTTAATAAGCAAACAGTAACATAATTGAAGAAGCCGAATCAGCTTAGAAGTTCAATTGTCTTTAAATCAAAAAGCCATGTGTAGTGCATGGCTTAGAATAAAGTCTTGGACTGATTTTTCTATACGATCTTAAGTGCGTGGTGGCGCGTGAGCTGTTTGTGTAGCGAGTCTTTTAGCGCCATGCGTTCAACTTTGAGGTTGTGCATGCTGTCGTCATCGATAGGGCTGCCAGAGATTTCTAGCTGACGGATGTCGTAGTCGAGTTGGTGGTACTTCTGCATGTCTGCTTTGAATTTTTCGTCGTCGTGGTTGAGCTGAACAATGTCTAATTTAAGATCTGGGAAATCTAAGATAAAGGCATGGTTTTCATTGAGCATTGGCACTTCCTCTCTAGTCGGATTATTAACAGTATAGAAGCAATTTATCGAAAGAAATGTGGCTCAAAACACAAAGCCGTAAAGCGATCAAAAAAGGGCTCAAACTCGAGGAATCATCTTCGAACTTGCGCCCTTTTGTATGTATATAGCTAACTATTTATCGTTACATGTTTAGAACTATGTGTGTTGAAAGCAGAAAGCTTACTTCGCTTTCTTACCAGAGCGTTGCTGCTCTTTGTGTGCTAGCTTTTCTTTCTTACGTTGATCGATAAGGTGAGCGGCTTCGCCACCTACGTGGGTTTCGCCACGAGCATTCGACAGTTGAACTTGCTTTTCACGTTCGCGGAAACGGGCTTTCTGCTCGTCGCTGTGCTTATCAATACACTTAGGGCAGCTTACGCCTTTCTCGAAGTGCTCAGAGGCTTTGTCTTCGTCAGTGATTGGCAGACGACACGCGTTACACACATCGTAACCGCTCTTCTCTAGCTGGTGGTTAACTGCAACACGACCATCAAATACGTAGCAGTCGCCTTCCCACATGCTCTCTTCTTCTGGTACTTCTTCTAGGTACTTAAGAATGCCGCCTTCAAGGTGGTAAACCTCATCAAAGCCTTGCTCTTTCATGTAGGCCGTTGATTTTTCGCAACGAATACCACCAGTACAGAACATTGCGACTTTTTTGTGTTTCTTAGGATCGAGATTGTCTTCAACGTATTGAGGGAATTCACGGAAGGTTTCTGTGTTTGGGTTTACAGCATTTTTAAATGTACCGATATCGACTTCGTAGTCGTTGCGAGTATCAACCAGAATCACATCAGGATCAGAAATCAGAGCGTTCCATTCGTTTGGTTTCACGTAAGTGCCGACAACGTGGCGTGGGTCGATACCCTCAACGCCCATGGTTACGATCTCTTTCTTAAGCTTAACTTTGGTGCGGTTGAATGGTTGTTCTTCGTTGAACGACTCTTTGTAAACAACATCAGCCAAACGAGAATCTTGTTTGAACCATTTAAGAAGAGCGTCGATAGATTCGCGCTTACCTGCAACGGTGCCGTTGATACCTTCACTCGCAAGTAGCAAAGTACCGCGGATTTGGTTGGCTTCTAACACGTCAGTGAGTGGCTGGCGAATTTCTTGGTAATCATCAAGTGCTACGAATTTATACAGAGCACATACAACATATTGAGACATGGTTTTTCCTTTCTGCGAGCTGGAACGTAAATCCAGAGCGGTTGCCTTTTATGAGACATACTGAATTTGATTTACTCAGGTTTGCCCATATTGGCTTATTGAAATCCGCCGCAGTATAACCAAGCCAAGGAAGGACAAAAACCAACCAAAAGTAGGGCTATTTAGCATTGTTATTAGTGTGGCTTTTGGACTAAGAAATGCAATGAAACCGTTTTATCTGGTTCGAATTACAACACGTATTCCCAAACCAAAAAGGCCCTGCTGTAAAAATACATCAGGGCCTTGGTATTGAATCTGTCTGACTTAATCAGCGATTACGCTTGGTTAAGTACTTCCGCTAAGCGTTTCACCGCTTCTGTTAATTCTTCTGGGTTGGCGTTAGTGAAGTTTAAGCGCAGTGCGGCTTTTGCTTCATCGGCCTTTGGATAAAATACTGGGCTTGGTACAACCGCCACACCATTCGATAGCAAAGTCTTAGCTAATTCGAAGGTATCGCACTCTGGGATTTCTACCCAAATGAACATCCCGCCATCTATGGCTTTTAACACGCAATCTGCAGGCAGTTGTTTTTTTAGCTCTGAGAACAACACTTCATAACGAGACTTGTACAGTGTGCGAATGTTTTCCATGTGTACGTTGAAGTCTTCATGTTTTAGAAGACCAACAAGCAGTGCTTGCATAGGTACACTTGAGTGTAAATCCGCGCCTTGTTTGACTTTGATCAGTGGCTCAAGGTAGCTGCGTTTACCTGTTACCGCGCCAATGCGTAAGCCTGGCGATGCAATCTTAGAGAATGAACGAAGAACGATAGAGTTGTCAGGGCAGAACGAAGAAACCAATGGCAGTTCCGTACCTGTGAAACGTAGCTCACGGTATGGCGCATCTTCAATGAAGGCTACGTTGTACTTGATACACAGCTCAGCCACTTTTTGACGAGTTTCTGTTGCCCAACATACACCTGTTGGGTTGTGGAAATCAGGCACGGCATAGAACATCTTCGGTGATTGCTGTGCAAAGCACGTTTCCAGTTCGTCTAGGTTCGGGCCAAATTCAGTTTGAGACACGGTCGCAATGTTTGCTTGAACTAGGCCAAACACCTGCATCGCACCTAAGTAGCTTGGCGCTTCCATCACAACCACATCACCCGGGTCAACATACGCACGTGCAATCAAATCCAAACCTTGCTGAGAGCCAGTACAAATCATTACCGTGTGTGACTCTGGCAATTGGTAGCTTTGTGTTAGGTGGTCAAGCAACGGGCCGTAACCGGCAGTAGAGCCGTATTGGAAAACTTCAGGCATGTTCGCTAGGTTTTCTAGCGTTGGCTTCATTAAATCGATTGGGAATGTTTTCTCGTCCGGTAAACCGCCGGCCAATGAGATGACATTTGGATCACTTGCGGCTGCGAGGATCTCTCGAATGTATGAAGATTGAATCTGTTGTAATGACTGTGCGATTTCCATGTGTTGTGTCTCGTCGTTTATCGTTTTTATTCTATCGCTTGATATTACACGGCAATTGTAAAAACTAGCGTGTCCGTTTATGCTCTTAAACATGTCCATTTATGCTATTTAAACGATGTCACGTCAACACATATCGCGAATCAATGATGTCCTGTTCCATATTCACCAAGACATCAGTCAGCCTTTGTCTGCCAAAGAGTTATCTGAGATAGCGGCCTATTCAGAACAGCACTTTCATCGCACCTTTAAAAGCGTGGTCGGGGAGTCGTTGCATCAATATATCCGACGCACTCGAATGGAGTATGCAGCCAACCAATTGATGTTTGATACCAGCTCGTCAGTGGTCGAGATCGCCCATAAATGTGGCTTTAGCTCGGTGTCTTCGTTTAGTCGAGCATTTAAAGCGACCTTTAATATGTTTCCGGGCGAGTGGCGTAAACACGATTTACAAGTAGCAGAAAAACCCTATTTGAAAGATCCCGAAGTGGCGGCGGGCTATTTGAATGTGGCGCAGCGAGTATTGCCCGAACCCAAGATCGTTGAAGTGCCTGAACGCATGGCGGCCTATGTTCGACATACGGGTTATAACCGCTCTATTCGCAATGCGTGGTTGATATTGAAAGCGTGGGCGAATTCCGAACAGCGTGATTTTTCGAGCCAATTTGGTTTGCATCACTCAAACCCTGCTTGGGTTGAAATGGATCAGTGTCGTTATGTCGCGTGTATCGCGATTGATGAGCCGATTAAGTATCGTAGCGTAGTTAATCAGATGGTGATTCCGGGCGGCTTACACGCTGTGTTTCGACTAAATGGCCGCTATGGAGAACTGCTACCACAGATCAGTATGGTGTTAGAAAAGTGGCTACCCACATCTGGTTTCAAACAGCGCTCGACTCCCGCGTATGTGCATTATCATCAGAATCATTTTCTCAACACCGATGAAGTGTTTGAACTCGATTTCTACCTTCCCGTGAGCTTTTACTAATCGATGGTTGTGCTGTTTTGTTGAACCAGACTTTGATCTTTTGTTGAGACAAATTAGCACAACCAATAGCAGCTAACGATTTTATGCAGTTGGCCTAAGATAAAGATGCTTTGTTGATAATCTACTCTAAGTAAATGATGACAACGTACGGATTAAACGATAGCATTTCGTTCTAATTGCAAATAGTTCTTAATATCACTCGATAGAATATGACCATTACCCACAAAGATTATCTGAAAATCGCTTTCCCTTTCATCATCTCAACGGTGACACAACCTCTGTTAGGTGCTGTGGATACCGCTGTTATTGGCCAACTTGGTATTGCTGAATTGATTGGTGGCGTAGCGATCGGCACCATCATTATGAACACCATGTATTGGTTGTTTGGTTTTTTCCGTGTCAGTACCACGGGCCAAAGTGCGATGGCACTGGGTAAGGGAAACCGCACTGATTTGGCGGGTAGCTTGATGCGTCCGTTTGTGCTGTCTGGTTTAGTGGGTTTGATCTTTATCTTGATACAACCACTCATCTGGCAAGGCGCAATGTGGGTGATAGAGCCTGAAGCCAATGTAGCCGAGCACGCGCATATCTACTTCAGTATTTTGATTTATGGCGCGCCTTTCGTGTTGCTTAACTACACCATTATTGGTTGGTTAATGGGACAGGCGAAAGCCAAAGACGTTCTTTATACACAAGTGTTTGGTAATGTGTTGAACATTGTCTTGGATGCGGTGTTTGTACTTTATTTCGATTTGGGTGTCGCAGGTGTGGCTTACGCAAGTTTGATTGCACAAGTTACCACCTTTGCGATTGGTGTGACCTTGGTGATGAAGACCAGCAATATTTCGATCTCTGAGTTCTTGCAAGGCTCGAAGATGACCAAGAAAGACCTATCGACAATCATCTCTTCGAATACCGATCTATTGCTTCGCACCATTTGTATCTTGGTGTTCTTCAACATGATGGCGCGTACTGGCTCTAAACTGGGTACCGATGTTCTAGCGGCTAACGCGATCTTGATGCAGGTGACCTTCATTGTCAGCTATATGTTTGATGGTATTGCCAACGCATCGAGTGTGTTTGCAGGTAAGGCGGTAGGACAGAAGAACCCTTCAATGCTTGATCGTGTTTTAAGGCTTAACTTCCAATGGACGGCAGGTTTCATTGCCGCGCTGACGCTTTTAACTTTGATTTTTAAAGATATGATTGTTTTCTTGTTTACCGATATTCCAGCGCTGGTCACGCTGTACCAAGAGATGGCTCCGTGGTTAATTGTGTTCCCGCTAGTGGCTGGCTTTGGCTTAACGGTTTACGGCATCTTTACCGGAACGGGAACCACGCGTCCGGTTAGAGACTCAAGCATCGTGACTTTGTTGGTATTCTTAGCGGTACAGGCATTCACCATCGATATTTGGGGCAATCATGGTTTGTGGCTTGCGTTTACTCTGTTCTATCTTGGGCGTATTGCGTTCCTGTATCCGTTCATCGCACAAGTTAAGCAGAAGTGTTACCCAGTCAAAGATTCAGTACAGGGTGCCATTAACTAAGCTGTCTAATTGCCATCTTTAATACATTATTAATATTTTATGAAAGCGCTTTACTATTTTTATACGATAAATTTGGTGAGCGCTTTTTTGTATGTAATGACTCACTATAAATGGTCAATAAAATTGTAAGTAAAACGCGATACAGTTCAATGTCCGCTTTTCATCGCCTCAGCTAAATGATAATGTTGTTATGTTATAACATCTATCTGTGAGTATCTGCGTGAACGCCCCACTTTTGTCTGTTGACCACCTAACGATCAAAACCTCTTCGAGAACCCTTTTCCAAGATATCCACTTCGATGTTTATCGCGGTGAGCTGTTGGCGATCATGGGACCGTCAGGCATTGGTAAGTCGATGCTTTCTCGCGCTATTGCCGGGTTTCTGCCAGAGACGATTGAAGTTGAAGGTCATATTTCTCTATCTGGTGAAGCTGTGTGTGGTTTGCCTATGTTGCAAAGAACTGCCACACAGCGCCCCGCAGTTATCTTCCAAGATGCGCTTCAAGCTTTGAACCCTCTGGTTTCAATAGAAGGTCAACTCTGCCTTGCCTTGACGGGAACTCGCACTAAGCTTAAATCAAAAGAAAAAATTCAAATTACCGAGTTGCTGAATCAACTTGGTTTTCCTAATCCAGAAACCATCTTGCCGTTGTACCCGAGCCAAATTTCGGGTGGGCAACGCCAACGTGTGTGTATTGCGATTGGCTTGCTGAGTAACGCCGATATTATCATCGCCGATGAACCAACCAGTGCGTTAGATCCGGTGACAGAGCAAGAGATACTTAAGCTGATTCGACACAATGTTAAACAGCGTCAAATTGGTGGTTTACTCATCACCCATGACCTGCATAGCGCGTTGGCGTGTGACAAGCTGTTAGTCATCGATGATGGTGGTGTGGTGGCTTACGGTGCACCGAAACATGCACTTGAGTCGAGCTCTCACGCTTTCTGCTGTTCATTGAGAGACTTAATCGAATGAGCTCGACCTTATCACTAAACTCAGAAGCCTCGCCATTAATGCCAGTGACTGATTCAGAAACACAAACACCGATAGAGATTAAGTTCGACAATGTGAGTGTTCACTACTACTCCGTACCAAGTTGGTTGGGTGGTAAAGCGTTCAAAGCGCTACAGAACATTGACCTTAAGGTTGAAGACAAAAGCTTAGCGATTGTTGGGCGTTCTGGTGCGGGGAAATCAACGTTGATTGAACTGCTATTTGGCCTTAAAGCGCCAACCGTTGGTCAAATAAACTTGTTCGGTTATTCGCTCCCAATTCGCGATAGCAAAGCGCAAGCAACGGTGTGTCGCTTGATTCAATTGGTGCCTCAAGAGCCCCACACTAGCCTCAACCCTTACTATACCGTTCGACAGATCTTAGCCGAACCTCTAAGTAACTTAGATGTTTCGGGTAATCATGAAACCATCATTGAAGAGACGCTATTGGACGTGGGCTTACCTGCCACTTTGTTATCACTGAAACCTAATCAGCTTTCTACAGGTCAAGCTCAACGTGTGGCTATTGCTCGGGCTCTTGTCGTTAGACCCGCAGTGCTGGTGGCCGATGAACCTACTGCCAGCCTTGACCCAGTGAATCGCCAAAGGTTGTTGGACTTGGTTAATTCATTAAAAAAGAAGCGCGATATGCGCCTTATTTTGGTTACTCACGATTTAGGTGCCGCAAAAGCCCTTTGTGAAGAAATACTGGTACTCGACCATGGTGAAATGGTGGAGCACGGACCGACCGATCAAGTGATGAGTAAACCTGCTCATCCTGCGACTCAGATGCTGATCGAGTCTCAGCCTCTTTCGAATTCTACTTGTTAACACAACCTTATTTATTACGAAATACAGCTTATTAACGAAATACAGCTACAGAGAAAAAATAATTATGCGTTTTAATTCAATCAAACTGGCTTGCACGCTTGCGTTGGCTCTGCCTTTGACGGGCTGTTTTGACTCTCAACCAGGGTCTAGCGATGCCGCAGTAAAATCTGAAATTCGAGTTGCGATGATGCAACCACCAAGAACGGGTTTATCGCCACTTTCTGATGACGCTTTTAAGTTATCTCGTTGGAGCACAGCAGAAACTCTGGTTAACCTGAGCCCAACCTCAGAAGCAGAACCTATGCTAGCAACGGATTGGAAACATCTTGATCCTCTGACTTGGCAGTTCACGATTCGCCAAGGCGTTAAATTCCATGACGGTTCGACATTAACGGCAAACTCTGTAGTGAACTCTCTACAAAAAGCGCTTGAAGCAGCACCTAAGCCGCGCATCCTAGATGGAGTAGAGCTAGAAGTGAAAGCGATGGACAACTACCGTGTAGAGATTAAAACCAGCTTTGATGACCCTCTTCTACCAAGCCGTTTATCAAGCCCTCAATTAGCGATCCTAGCAGCAAGTGCTTATCAAGAAGATGGTCGTGTTAGTCCAATTGGCGCAGGTACTGGCCCGTTTGAGCTGACTGAAATCAACGGCACAACCAGCGCGAAACTGAAACGTTTTGACGGCTACTGGGGCGAAAAAGCGCAAGTAGAATCTGTAATTGCAGAATACGTTCCTAATGGTTTTGCTCGTGCTGCAGCACTGAGAACCGGCACGGCTGACGTCGTTGAAGCGGTACCCGTTTCACAAATCGCGACCATTGATCCGAACCTACTTTACGAAGTGGCAATGCCTCGTACTAATACGCTTTACCTGAACAACAAGTCAGGCGTATTCAGCGATATTAACTTGCGTAAGGTAGCGGCGGCTGCGGTAGACCGTGAGCAAATCGTGAATACTGTTTATGAAAACCACGCGGACATCGCACAAGGCCTATTAGGTCCTGCACTTGCTTGGGCTGAGCCGATCCGACCTGAAGGTCAAGCAATCGACAAAACGCTAAAAGCAAACGGTGAAAGTATTGTTATCGGTACCTTTACCGACCGTGCAGAGCTTCCAGAAGTGGCAGCGCTACTGAAGCAACAACTTGAAGCGGCTGGTTTCAAGGTTGAGCTGGATATTCGTGAATACGCTCAGATCGAGAACGATGCGCTATCTGGTAAGTTCGACGCGTTTATCCTTTCTCGTGCAACGGTTCTAGATTCGGGTGACCCAGTGGCTTACATGATGAGCGACTTTGGTTGTAAGGGTTCATTCAACCTTGGCCAGTTCTGTTCTCAAGAGGTAGATAAAGCACTGAATCACGCTGATTTGCAACCACTAGGTGCACTACGTCAGCAAGCGATCATCGAAGCCGAGCAAAAAATCCTTAACGACTTCGCGGCTATTCCACTGCTTCACGAACGTGTGATTCAAGGTGAAAGCGAGCGCGTGAGCAATGTGGTTCGTGACCCAAGTGAGCGCCGTTTAGTTGACCAAACTACACAGATCAAACAAGCGAAACAGGCTAACTAAATAGATGCTATCTGCTGAGACTCTGCGTCGAACCTTATTTCTCTTGACGCCTTGGTTATCAAGAATCGCCTCACTGATTGTGGTGGTGATTCTTGTTGGCTTGATGCCTGATATCGCGGGCATCGACCCAAGCCAATCCATTCTGCGTGCGAGGGCGGGGCAACAACACCTGCTTACGCCTGAAGCTTTAGCAGCGGTGCGTGCTGATCTTCAGCTTGACCGTTCGGCAAGTGAGCGCTTGATCGACTGGATAGGAAGCGCTTTTTCGGGTGACCTAGGTAAATCCTGGATTGATGGATCTTCGGTTGCGTTAGGTATTCAAAAAACAGCGTCGACATCTCTGTTTTTGATGTCGAGCGCATTGGTGATGACTTTTGCACTGTGCGGTGCAGGTTTACTTGCTACCTTGCGCAGTTGGAAGAAGGGCAAACTAGGGCAGAGTTACAGCAGTTTAAGTACGGTATTAATATCGTTGCCAGAGTATGTAGTGGCCTCGGTATTAATACTGGTGTTCTCTATCTGGTTAGGTTGGCTGCCGCCGTATGGTTGGCAAGGTTGGCAAGATATCTGGCTACCGAGTTTAGCGCTCGCACTGCCTGCTAGTGGCCTATTTAGCCGCCTACTCAGAGACAGTTTACAACGCGTTTTAAATGAACCTTGGGTGATCACCTGGCTTAGTGCCAACGTTCACTCCAACCAAATTATTCGCTTTGCGCTGAAAAGAGCGCTGAGCAGCCTGATCCCACAAATCGCGATGATCGTGATTGGTTTGACTGGTGGCGCGGTCGCGGTTGAGCTTATCTTCTCGATTCCGGGTATCGGGCGCATGATTCTAGGCGCAGCTAAGGCGCAAGACTTGCCGATGCTGCAAGGTGGCCTGTTGGTGCTGCTACTGTTTTCAATTGCTGTGAGCAGCATGAGCTTGTTTGTTCAACAGCTGATTCTGGGTCACAGCCTGAAAAGCGGTAAGCTCATTAGTAGCCACTCTTCGTTTCGCTTTACACAAAGCCGCAACAAGCGTGCTGTTGCTTTTTCAATATTCTCATTCCTGATTGCTATCGTGGTTTGGGCTGCATTTCGTGACCCATACACCAGTCAATTTTCTCGTTTAGCAGATCCAAGTTGGCAAGCGCCTTTGGGTGCGGATGGCATTGGCCGAGATCTGTTAGCGAGAATCGGCTCGGGCATGGTCTCGACCTTCCAGGCCGGTATTTTGGCAACGTTCTTGAGCTTGGTGACGGGCATCATCATGGGTTTCAACACCCGCTTTAGCCAAGGCCTTATCGAGATCACCAAGGGGATCCCATATATTATCGCAGGCTTGCTTGTTGCAGGTTTAACGGGGATGAATCCGAACAGCGCATTAATCGCGATTGTATTGGTGTCGTGGGCGCCGTTAGCCGCCCACTGCTCAAGCTTGATCGTAGAAGCCAAGGCTCAACCATATACGCACCTCGCGCCATTGTGGGGAACTAGCAAGCTTCGAATCTTCCGTTTCTACTTGCTTCCTTATGTATTGCCACCTTTGCTAAGGCACGCGATGTTGAGGCTACCCGTCATCACTCTGAGCCTGACCTCGCTAAGCTTCATCGGTTTAGGTGCGAAACCGCCTGCACCGGAATGGGGTTTGATGATTGCAGAAAACTTGCCCTACATTGAACGCGCACCATTGGCAGTCATGGGGCCAATCGTTGGGCTGATTCTGTTAGGTGCGGCAATTAACATGATGTTTGATGATTAACGAAAAAGAACAGGCTGCTTAAGTTTTCGACGTGCTATTCGATTGAGTGTTCGATTTGCTTTTTATGTTGTAACCTTGAGCCTGTTTTTTAGAATTGGCTTTCGGATCGGTTGTCGATCGGTTTTTAGCTTACTTAAGTGTTCAGCGTTAAGGGTTCAACATGTATCTCGTTTTGTATTGCCACAATATTGGTATGACCGACTTTTCCTTTTTTGAAACGGAAGACTTTGACAAAGAAGAGGGCTATATCGT
The DNA here is from genome assembly GCF_041474095.1 of Vibrio sp. 10N.222.54.A3. Taxonomy (NCBI): domain Bacteria; kingdom Pseudomonadati; phylum Pseudomonadota; class Gammaproteobacteria; order Vibrionales; family Vibrionaceae; genus Vibrio; species Vibrio sp. 10N.222.54.A3. The sequence goes on along the minus strand of NZ_JBFRTN010000007.1, from coordinate 37,251 downwards.
GCGAGGTAAATGGCCGAATGAGAAAGCGTTTCGTGATTACTTAACCAAAGAGTTTGGTGACATGAGCGAGTTCCAAGTGATCGACTTGATCGCCAAAGGTGCAGAAGCAGAACACTACTCGCCAGAAGAGTTGATGCGCTTAGCTCAGTAGCCGTTAGATCAGCAATATCTAGCTCGGTAATACGTTTTAAATCGAATAAAGAAATGGCAGCCTGATTGGGCTGCCATTTTTCGTTTTAGGTTAAAGCTAATACCTTTTGCATCGTGAATGGTGCTACTGCGCCACTTCGTCCACCAAGTACAAGATTGACTGATACGGAATGCCACTGTGATGTGACAAACCGATCTCACAGGTTCGACTGTTACTGAAGCCACGAGTACAGTTGCTCGGCACTTGCTCTTTGAGTGGGTGTATCGCCGCTTCATTCAGCTCTGGCGTGGTAAAACCTTTATCACCCGCCCAACCACAGCATTGAATATGCTCAGGAACAATCACCTCTTCGGTACAGGCTTTGGCAAGGTTCAACATCGCGCCTTCTAAGCCCATTCGACGAGAACTACAAGTCACATGCAGCATTACGGTTTCTTGCAGTGGCTCAAGTGTCAGATGTTCAAGCAAATATTGATTCACAAACCCTGTTGGCTCTAACACCTCTAATGGCTTGGTGAACTGTTCAATACTGCGTTTAGCACATGGGCTGGTATCCATCAATATTGGGTATTCACCCTGACGACTGGCTTGCCATAGCACTTCTTCCAACTGCTGAGCCTTCGACTGTGCTAAGTCGGTCATTCCTTTGCTGTCGTAAGGCATACCACAGCATTGGTCATCTAGCTTCTTCGGTAGAATTACCTCGAATCCTGCCTTGTTGAGCAAAGACATGGTCACTTCAGTAAGAGGACGTTGGTCGCCCGCATCACTTTGTTGCCCCATGGTTCGACTGGCACACGAAGGGAGGTAAACTACTTTCTTCGCGTTGTTCGATGTTTCGGCTGTCATTGGTGAAGCCGTGAGGGAGTGATTGTTGGATTGCGGCATCTCTGGCATCCAAATCGGTGTCGCGCCTTTGGTCACTGAGCGTAGGCCATTGGTAAGCTTGCCGACCGTGTTGGCGCCCAGAACCTTACTCGCCACTTGGTTGGTTTTGAGGCCAGCCTTGGTCAGCTTAGTGGTGGTCGAGAAATGATCCGCTGTCCACTTAGCGATTGGTGTGAACTTCTCATACTTGGCAACACGAAGCTTCTTCACTAAGTCACCCGTATTAATGCCTACCGGACAGCGCTCAGCACACAGGCCTGTTGCCGCGCAGGTATCAATGCCTTGGTATTCGAAGGTTTTCTCTAGTTCACTGGCTTCTATCTCTTCACCTGCTTCTCGGCGGCGTTGCAGTTCTCGGTACAACACAATACGTTGGCGAGGTGACAAGGTCAGTGTGCGAGACGGGCAAACAGGCTCACAGAATCCACACTCAATACAGCGGTCAACAAGGTCGTCGGCAGCAGGCATTGGTTTTAGGTCGGTGATGTGGGAATTTGGATTGTCGTTGATGATAACGCCGGGGTTGAGCAGCCTTTCTGGGTCAAACAGCGCTTTGATCTGTTGCATCAAGGCATAGCCATCTTTGCCCCATTCCAATTCCACATAAGGTGCCATGTTTCGGCCCGTGCCGTGTTCCGCTTTCAGTGAACCTTGATACTTCACTGCAACTAGCTCGGCAACGTCATCCATGAAACCGCCGTAGCGATCGATTTCTGTTTGGCTGTCGAAGCCTTGGGTAAACACAAAATGAAGGTTGCCTTCGAGTGCATGGCCGAAAATGATCGCTTCGCTGTAGTCGTATTTATCGAACAACTCTTGCAGCTCTCGAATACCGTTAGCCAGGTTTTCAACAGGGAAAGCCATGTCTTCGATGATAACGGTTGTGCCAACTTCACGAACGGCCCCAACTGCTGGGAACATGCCTTTTCGAATGCCCCACAGGGTTGCAACAGTCTTTGGATCGGACGTAAAAGGGACCGATTCAACAATCGTGTAATCAGCCAATGCATCCAAAATTGATTTACATTGTAAATCTAAGTCCTGCTGGGAGCTGGCGTGTGATTCCACCAAAATAGCCGCCGCTTCTAAATCTAGGTTTGGCATAAACGCAGGCATACCCGGTTTATCCGCGACAGAACGTAGCGCCCTGCCGTCCATCAACTCAACGGCTGCAACCGGAGTTTTGGATAATGTAGTTACGGCTTTACTTGCTTGCTCGATGTCGGCAAACACCAATAGCGCTGAAGCTTTGTTCGGGTGTTCAATCACCGTGTTGTAAGTGATCTCGGCTATGAAGCCTAGTGTGCCTTCTGAGCCAATCATCAGGTGTTTTATGATCTCAATTGGGTCGTGGTAATCGACCAATGCATTGAGCGCGTAGCCGGTGGTGTTTTTAAGACGGTACTTGTGGCGGATTCTGTCTGCCAGTTCTTGATTTGAGCTAGTCTGTCTGTGTAAATCAATAATGCCTTCAAACAACGTTTTGTGTGATTGCTTGAAAGCTTCAACGCTGGCGTTATCTGCCGTATCAAGCAGGGAACCATCACTCAATACGATTTTCATGCTCTCGACGGTGCGATAGGAGTTTTGCGCAGTACCACAACACATACCGCTGGCGTTGTTCGCGGCAATACCGCCAATTTTACAGGTGTTGATAGAGGCTGGGTCTGGGCCGATTTTACGTTGGAAAGGGGCGAGGTATTTGTTAGCATCAGCACCAATCACACCCGGTTGAAGGATAATCTGATTGCCGTTGTCGACGATTTCATGGCCACGCCAGTCGTCGGTCAGAGTAATAAGTACCGAGTCTGAAACGGCTTGGCCTGAAAGGCTGGTACCCGCAGCGCGAAAGGTAAAATGAATGCCCAGTTCGCGACAGCTTTGAATAGTGAATATCACTTCATCTAAGTTTTTCAGCCTTAGAACCATTTTCGGTACCAAGCGATAGAAACTCGCATCGGTGCCGTAAGCCAAGCGCTTTGCCTCTTGTGTGACAATGCGTTCTGTTTCTATTCTTTGAGCCAGTATCGCTTCAAGCTGCTTATAAGCTTGTGGATCTACTACTCGCTCATGGGATGTGTTTGTCTCCATCTTTGCTTCCTTGTGCTTCTTATTTGGCACTGATTTGCTTTTTTGTTTTTTTATTTTATTTTCCAGTGCTTAAACGGTGTCACAACGGCAGTGGAATTGCTGTGACACCGATTGAACTTCGGTCTAAGTAGACCAAAGCATTACAGTGAATCAACGGACTTAATCTAGCCCCACCAAAGATTCACGGGTTAAGTCTTTGATTGTCTTGGCGCCAGTTAGAGTCATCGCAACGCGCATCTCTTTGTCGTACAGGTCGAGTAGGTTCTCAACGCCTGCTTGTCCTTGAGCCGCTAACGCGTAGACGAATGAGCGGCCAAGTAAGGTGCAATCTGCGCCCATCGCCATCATGCGCACTACATCTAAGCCAGTACGAATGCCAGAGTCGACCAGAATTTTGGTGTCGCCTTTAACTGCATCAGCAATCGAAGGCAGCGCTTTGGCACTTGATAGAACGCCGTCAAGCTGGCGGCCGCCGTGGTTTGAAACCACAATGCCGTCTGCGCCAAATCTCACCGCATCCTTTGCATCTTCTTCATCAAGAATGCCCTTGATGACCATTGGACCGTCCCAGAAATCACGAATCCACTCTAGATCTTTCCATGAAATCGACGGGTCGAAGTTATCACCTAACCAACCGATGTAGTCTTCCAGCTTGGTAGGAGAACCACGATAAGTAGAGATGTTGCCTAGGTCGTGTGGTTTACCCAGTAAGCCGACATCAACTGCCCAGCTAGGATGACGCATAGATTGGAATACGCGGCGTACTGCTGCATTTGGACCACTCATTCCTGAGTGCATGTCACGGTAGCGAGCGCCGGGTACGGGCATATCCACGGTGAAGACCAGTGTTGTGACGCCAGCGGCTTTAGCGCGTTCAAGAACGTTCTTCATGAAGCCACGGTCTTTTAACACGTAAAGTTGGAACCACATTGGGCGTTCAATCTTAGGTGCAACTTCTTCAATCGGACATACCGACACGGTCGACATGGTAAAAGGGATGCCTTTGTTGTCGGCGGCTTTTGCTGCTTGTACTTCACCGCGTCTTGCGTACATACCCGTTAAACCAACAGGCGCCAGTGCGATTGGCATCGCTAGCTTCTCGCCAAATAGTTCGGTTTCCAAATTTAGGTCCGACATGTCGTTGAGTACGCGTTGTTTTAGCGCAATCTCAGCTAGGTCAGCCGTGTTGCGACGTAGGGTATGTTCTCCGTAAGAGCCACCATCAATGTAGTGGAAAAGAAACGGTGGTAATTTCGCTTTTGCTGCGGCGCGGTAATCAGTCGATGCGGATATGATCATAATTTCAGTCCTAAATTCTTGGGATGTTGCTCTTCTTTGAGAGCTTGGTTTGGGCTGCTTTAATTCGGGAAAATGGCGTTAATACCCATGGGTGTTGATGTGCTCTAGTATCCATCCCGGAACTCATCAACTGTCTTATTAGACGGTGTCGCTGTCGGGGAATTGAGTATTAACGCCAAGTGCTTTTGAACGACTTATGGTTTACATAAGTGCGTCGGTCATTTTGAATCCGTAGATAACCACTAGGCCGATGATGCCTGTCATCACCAAGTAGTAGAACGTTGGAATGATTGTCTTACGTAGGGTTGCACCTTCGCGTCCTAGCAAGCCAACAGTTGCTGATGCCGCTACCACGTTGTGAATCGCAATCATGTTACCTGCTGCTGCACCAACGGCTTGTAGAGCAACAACCACCGCACTAGAGATAGTCAGAGTCTGCGCTACTTCGAATTGGAACTGGCTGAACATCATGTTTGAAACTGTGTTCGAACCTGCAATGAAGGCACCTAACGCACCAACCGTTGCACTCAATGCTGGGAATGCGCTACCAACGAGGTCAGCTGCGAAGTTTGCCGTGGTTACGGGCATACTTGCTAAATCTGCGCCGTTCACACCAGAGTTAATGAAGATACGAACCATTGGGATGGTGAACACCAACACAAAGCCTGCGCCAATCAGAGTCTTGCTCGATTCACCGAAGGCTTTAGCCAGTGGCGTTGCGCTGCGAGATTGCATGAGAACAGCAACCAGCGCGACGAAGACCAAGATACCGCCCGGTAGATACAGAGGCTGAATCGCAGTGCTCACACCGGTTTCACCAAGGATGTTGCTGAACGATAGGCTAACGCTCTTCAGTAGGCCTTTGAATTCAGGGCTCACGCGGCTCGCAACCAAGGTCACCGCTAGCAGCACGTATGGTGCCCATGCCATCGCCATGCTCATCTTCTTATGGCCTTGATTGTTGTCGTCAAGGTCGATTTTCAGAGAACCTAGCCATTCTGCAGGCCACTTGTCTTCGCTCTCAAAATCCCATTTTGATTTAGGTACTAGGAAGCCGCGTTTTGCTGCTGTTACAACAATCGCAAGGCCAACCAAACCACCAATCAGTGATGGGAACTCAGCACCTAGGAAAACACCCGTTAGTGCGTAAGGAATGGTGAAAGCGGCACCTGCGAACAGTGCGAATGGCAGGATATCAAGACCTTCAGTCCAGCTTTTGTTCTTACCGAAGAAGCGAGTCAGCATCATCGCCATCAATACAGGCATCATCACACCAACAGAAGCATGAATTAGCGCAACACTTGATGTGATCTGTTGTAGGTAAGCATCCCATGTTGAACCATTGGCAATCAGGCTTTCACCGATGTTGTGCGTATCCAAACCTTTGTTTACGCCAACAATGATAGGTGTACCAACCGCGCCAAACGATACCGGCGTAGATTGAATCATCATGCCCATCAGTACCGCAGCTAATGCTGGGAAGCCGATTGCAACGAGTAAGGGAGCGGCGATTGCAGCGGGTGTGCCGAAGCCAGATGCGCCCTCAATGAATGAACCAAAACACCAAGCAATGATGATCGCTTGTACACGACGGTCTGCTGATATGTCAGTAAATCCGTTGCGGATGGTGGTGATAGCTCCGGTGTGTTTCAAAGTGTTTAATAAGAAGATGGCGCCAAACACAATCCAGAGAACCGACACGGTAATGCCGAAGCCTTGGAATACTGAAGCCAGCACGCGAGTGCTAGACATATCCCATGCGAATAGGGCGATAGCAACGGTTAATGCAAATGCCACGGGCATCGCTTTTTTTGCAGGCCAGTTAAGGCCAACCAGCAGAATCGCTGCAACAACTATTGGCGAAAAGGCCAATAATGCTAGTAGAGTTTCACTCATGGGTACTTCCTCGTACTGTTTTCAAACGTTCATGTTTGAAGTAAAGATCACGTTATGGTTTGTCATTATTTGAATCGCTTTGGCCTCTAAACGGGAACCTTCTTTAGGCGAATCTTGTAATTGGAATGACTGTTTTTGTAATTGTTTTGTTAATTTGGCGTGAATTTACCCCTTTATTTTTTATTGATATAGGGAAATAATGAAAATAATTAATTCCAAAATTGGCATAATCAGATGCGAGCAGACGATTTGATCCTGTTTTCACAGGTGGTAGAACTAGGCAGCTTCAGTAAGGTGGCAGAGCAAAATAACCTTACAAATTCGGTAGTTAGTAAAAGAATTGCGCGTTTAGAGGAAGAGGTTGGCGTGCAATTATTATATCGAACCACGCGTAAATTGACCTTGACTGAGGCGGGCAAGGCAATGTTACACGGGGCCAAAAATGTGAAGCAGGCAGCTCAAGAGGCTATGGACGCAGTTTCAGGCTTTGGTGAAAATGTCAGTGGTCATATCAAAATGTCAGTGCCTACTATCTCCGGAGATTTGATTCTCGCAGACGCTGTGGCCGAGTTTTGTAATATGCACCCAGGTTTAACGGTCGATATGTCTCTGAATAATCGCTTTGTCGACTTGGTTGAGGATGGTCTCGATTTGGTGATTCGTACCGGCTACTTGGAAGACTCCAGCTTAATTGCCCGTCATATATTGGACTCTCAATGGGTGGTATGTGCTTCTCCGTCTTATATCGCCAAGAATGGTAAGCCGATGCAGCCCAAGGACTTGGTTGAGCACAATTGTCTGCAATACGCTTATCAAACAACGGGTGCTAGCGAATGGCAGTTTCTGCATAGTAAAGATGGCTTTACTGATAACGACAAATACATCGTGCGTGTCTCGGGATCATTTTCTACCGACAACGCGACGGCACTAAGAAAAGCGGCGTTGGGCGGCCATGGTGTGGCGTACGTGCCACGTTGTCTGGTTTATCACGATATTCGTAATGGTCAGCTGGTGGATATCTTCCCTGATTTGGTGGGGAAAAAGTTGGGTATTTATGCGGTGTACCCGTTCACTCGTCAGCCACCGAACAAGATTAAGTTATTGATTGAACACATCAGAACGCGTTATCTGACGATTTCACATTATTTTTAATAAGGATCACGATGAGCTATTTAAAAGAGTATCAATATCCAGTCACCAACAAACAGATCGTCAGCGATGACTATTTTGGTCAGATAGTCGAAGACCCATATCGCTGGTTAGAAGACGACAGAAGCGACGAAACCGCGCAGTGGGTGGCGAGCCAAAATGAGGTCACGTTCGATTACCTTGCTCAAATTCCGTATCGCGATGACCTGCGAGAGCGATTAGCGAAAGCGCAAGACTACAAAAAGAGCTCGCAGCCGTTTGTTCGAGGTGAGTACACCTATTTCTATAAGAACGATGGCCTGCAGAATCACAGCATTCTCTATCGTCACAAAGAAGGGCAACAAGAAGAAATTTTCCTAGATCCGAATACTTTCTCGGAAGATGGCACTACATCACTGGGTGCGGTGTCGTTTTCTAAAGATTACAGCCTAGTGGCGTACAGTATTTCAGAGGGTGGTAGCGACTGGCGTAAGATCTTCGTGATTGATACCGAGACTAAACAGCAGCTTGAAGCCGAAATCACTGACGCCAAATTTACTGGTATTTCTTGGTTGGGTAATCGCGGCTTTTATTACTCTAGTTACGACAAGCCAGACGGCAGTGAACTCTCTGCTCGTACTGAGCAACACAAGCTGTACTTCCATGAGTTGGGTACAGAGCAAGCTAGCGACAAAGTTATCTTTGGTGAGAACAACGCTGAGCAGCACCGCTATGTATCAGGCTATACCACCGAAGACGACCGTTACTTGATCATTCTAGGGCGAGAGTCGACATCGGGTAATAGACTGTTCTATATCGATTTAAACTCACCAGAACAACAGCTGAACACGCTGATTGATCATGTGGATAGCGATACGTACCTCATCGATAACCAAGATGAAGTCTTTATTTTATACACCAATCTCGATGCGCCTAATGGCAAGGTGGTGAGCTTTGATACTCGCAGTCAACAGTGGCTCGATATCATTCCTGAAAAGCCACAGCCGTTAGATATCAGCACTGGCGGTGGTTACTTGTTTGCTCATTACATGGTCGATGTGGTGTCTAAGATTGAGCAGTTGGATTACCAAGGTAATCGAGTTCGTGAAATTCATTTGCCTGGGCTGGGAACGGCCAGTGGCTTAGGTGGAAAAAACGAGCAAACTCAGCTTTATTACACCTTTACCAACTATGTAACGCCGCCAACGATTTTCTCTTTCGATGTCGAATCTGGCAATTCTGAAATCTACCAACGCTCTGAGTCTCCGTTTGAGTCGGATCAATTTGAGTCTAAACAAGTCTTCTATACCTCGAAAGATGGCACCAAGGTTCCGATGCTTATCTCTTATAAGAAGGGATTAGTGTTAGATGGCAATAATCCAACCATGTTGTACGCCTATGGTGGCTTTAACGTTAGCCTAACGCCTTCTTTCTCGGGCACTGTGGGCAGTTGGTTGGAGCTTGGCGGTGTGTATGCGGTGCCGAACCTACGTGGTGGTGGCGAATACGGTAAGGCGTGGCACAAAGCCGGTACACAACAACAAAAACAGAATGTATTTGATGACTTCATTGTTGCTGCGGAGTTCTTAATCGAAGAAAACTACACCTGCAATGATAAGTTAGCGATCCGCGGCGGTTCTAACGGAGGCTTGTTGGTTGGCGCTTGCATGACACAAAGGCCTGAGTTGTTCCAAGTGGCTTTACCTGCGGTTGGGGTGTTGGACATGTTGCGTTACCACACATTCACGTCTGGTGAAGGCTGGGCGTACGACTACGGTACATCAACGCAGAACAGAGAGATGTTCGAATATCTGCTTGGCTATTCTCCGGTTCATAATGTGGTGCGTGGCACGGATTACCCTGCGACATTGGTTACTACAGCTGATCACGATGATCGCGTGGTACCTGCTCACTCTTATAAATTCATTGCAGAGCTGCAAGATAAGCATGAAGGCGGTGCCCCCGTGATGATTCGTATCGACGTCAATGCGGGCCATGGTGCTGGAATGCCGCTGAGTAAAGCGATCGATCTCACTGCTGATATCTACGCATTTACCCTGTTCAATATGGGAATTGAGTCCCTAGATTCATTTTAGCGAATACTTGATTTTAGATAACTGGGTATTTTACTCAGACCAAAAATCCTCAAAATCTGCCTTAGATTTTGAGGCTTTTCATATATATGAAAACCAATCAAAGCTGCATCGTATTTCCTTCACTTTCACACTCTGTTTTCCGTGATAGCCGCCACCATTACTGATGAAATGAAAGCGATTTCAAGCTGATATTTCTCGCATTTTTGTTCATAACTCATTGATCTCAATGCGGTAGTTTTCTCCGTGAATTTTCTAAAAGTTTCATGGCATTTAAGCTGATTTATCAGTGTGAACAGCGACCAACTTTTCAACTCTTTCATTGCTTAATATTTCCCTGTTCGATGAAAACTCAAAAAAATAATAGGGAAATACAATGCAAAAATTTAAGCTTTTGCCAATAACGGTCGCAGTGGCGGCATCGCTTGCTTCACTCTCTTCTTTTGCTGCTGATACTAATATCGAAGCATTAGAAAAACGAATCCAAGAGTTAGAATCAAAGGTTGTGGATATTGATTATGTCAACGATCAACAGCCCGCAGTTTTAACAGCAGAAACTAAGGTGCCAGATGGCATCGTCTTCTCTGGTTATGCTCGTTACGGCGCTCACTACAAGAGCGGTGATGAGCGTTACGTAGACATCGGTACAACAGGTCGTTCTGTCGGTCGTTTGGGTAACGAAGCTAATGGTGGTGAGGTTCAGCTAGCTAAGCTTTTCCAAGCTGACAATGGTGCGATTTGGGACATCGTATTCATGGCTGACCACTGGGAAGCAGACGCTTGGGCTGACGACGGCGGCCTGAGTATGAAAAAAATGTACGCAGGTGTAACTAACGTATTTGAAAGCCAACCAGAACTTTATATGTGGGCTGGTCGCGACTTCCATCAACGTCCGCAACAAGGTTTGAACGATTACTTCTGGATGACACACGATGGTCAAGGCGCTGGCTTTAACAACCTAGATTTCGGTGGCGCTAAGCTAGATATGGGCTTTGTTGGCCAAGTGAAAGGCGGCCTCGTAAATGACAATGGCCGATACGCCGTGACAGCGAAGCTACACAGTATTGACGCAGGTATTGGTAATCTGGATTTTTACGCGAACTACGGTTTTGCATCGAGCGAAGCGGATACGTCTGCGACGACTGAGTACGTATACGATCCAGTGACAGATTCAATGCAGCCTGTCGTGACTCAAGGACAAAAAGTCAGTGATGAAACGGCCTACCTTGTGGGTGCGACTCTTGGGCTAGGCGATTCTAACAAGTTGGTTGTTAAGTATGGTGACGGTGCAGATTCATCGGTATATGACCTTAAAGGTGATTACCAGACTTTGTATGCAAGTGTTGAGGGTAGCTACGCGGCATCTGAACAGTTCATCATCGATTACTTAGTGTCTTACAAAGACAATTCTGGCTCAGACTTAGATCGTGAGAATACTGAATACGCGGGTATCGTTCGTCCACAGTACCAATGGGATGATGTTCACTCTACATGGTTAGAAGCTGGCTACGGCATGGTTGATTACGATGACGACGGTGAAGAGAACGCGTGGAAAGTAACGCTGTCTCAAAACGTTTCTCTAGGTGGCTTACCTTGGAGTCGTCCAATGCTTCGCTTCTACACAACCGTGGGTGATGTAGAAACGAAAGGCAACACAGTGAAGACAACCAATGTTGATACATTGTCGTTCGGCGCAATGTTTGAAGCTTGGTGGTAATCACAGGTATAGAAAGCGCTGCTCTTTGAATTTGGCATATTTTCAAGGAGCCATGCTTTCAAATATCTATGCTTGTTAAGAGCACGTAATACTGTCCATTTTAGCCCTAAAGGCAGATTGATTAGGGCACGTTTCAATTAACTCCATTCTTGGGCACATTTTTGTGCCCTTTTTTTCGCCACTAGATCAAGGAATAACGATGAGACTTTCTTCCATCGTGTCTCGAGTTTATTTAGGTTTCTTCACGCTGATAGTAATCATGCTGGGTAGCGCATGGTTGAGTATTAGCAGCAACAAGAACATAACCTCACACATCGAAACCATCACTCAACAAGCCACTCCTTTAATGCTCCAATCCTCCACGCTCACCATTCGTTTTTTGGACATTAATCGCAGCACTACTCCCTATTTATCCGCCAACTACATTGATGAGCTCGAACCGCTGAAACAAACCGTTTTGAGTAATATCGAGCAATATCAGCAGCAGTTAAATTGGTTTGATGGCAAGGCTGAATCGGGCTCACCACTTGAACCCATACTCCAAAATATTGAAGAAACGGGCGTTGCCACCATCAATAAGGTAGAGCAGTCCTTAAACTTATACGTCTCTTATTTGGATAGTAAAGATCTCGGTTCGATGGATCAGGAACAATTTCAATCTGTGGTAGGACAACTCAATAACACCTTGGTTAATCAATTGGCGAGTACGAGTTCGGGCAACACGCAAAAAGCGGTAGAAGCCTTGTTGGTTCAGTTGAGTTTGATTGCAGCAGAAGCGAATGAAGCTTTCTCTCTGCAAACTTCATCGGAGGTTCGTGGTGTTGAGCGTCGCCTACAAAGCCGTAAAGAGCGATTCGAACAAGCTGTATCAGACTTGGATAATCTGGACTCATCTTTGCTACGCCGCAGTAAACAGTCTTTATCACTGCTCGCTTCACATGTATTTTCAGCGCAAGGATCTGTGTCAACGCATATGGAAACCGTGAAGCTACATGAGAGCATTGCTCAGCAAAGAGTGGAGATCGAACAGCTCATTGATGTGCAGTTAAGCCATTTTGATGAGCTTTCTATGTACGCGGAAGACACGGCTAAACGTTTATATCACGAGTCGATGGACTTCTCTCATCAAGCACTGTTGATGCAGGCCATCATTGCTATTGGGTCGGTTATTATTGCGCTGCTAATCGGGCTGAACATCGCTAAAGGGATTCGCAAGCCAAGTAAATTACTGCAAAGTGCACTAGACCAAGTCGCCAAAAAAGACTTGAGCGCGATGGTGCAGTATCAAGCCAATAATGAGTTCGGCTCAGTGAGCGACAAGGTCAACTTAGTGATCAGTCATCTGACTCAAATGATTGAGAACATGCGTTATTCGTCGACGTGCTTAAAAGAGGCGTCCATAGAGAATCAAAGCACGAGCCGTTCATTGAGCGAGGCGATGCAAGACCAAACCAATCAGACCGTGATGGTGGCAACAGCTATGGAGCAGATCGAGTGCTCGGTGACCGAAATAACTCAAGCCGCTAATCAAACGCTAACGCTTGTAACCGAAGCGGTGTCGAGTTCCTGTGCTGGTCAGAAGACCATGGATAAAAGCGTCGAGTTAATGGGCAGTTTAGAGCGTAAGTTAGCAGAATCAACAGCGACCATTGACCAGCTCGAAAGCGAAAGTGCCAGCATTGGCTCCATTTTGGATGTGATATCTGGGATCTCTGAGCAAACTAATCTACTGGCGTTGAATGCGGCAATAGAAGCGGCGCGAGCTGGAGAGCAAGGGCGTGGTTTCTCTGTGGTTGCGGATGAGGTTCGAGTGTTAGCAGCGAAAACCAATGCCTCGACGCAAGAGATACACAACAAGATCGAGCAGTTGCAAACTAGCTCTAAACTGGCGGTTGAACAGATCAATCAGTGCATGGTGGGTATGGTTCAATGTGTTGAGCAAACGGGCGAAGTGAATCACTCGATATCGACGGTGTCTGATCTTCTGAACGAAGTAGAGCAAAGAAGCCATCAAATTGCGACCGCGACGACAGAGCATCAAGTCGTTGCCTCTCAAGTCACTCAAAATATCAGTCAGATACACACCTTGGCTGAAGATAACTCGCAACGTTCTCAAGTGCTTTTTTCCCACGGTCAGCAATTAGAAATCATGTCGCAACAGCAATTCTCACTGACTCAAGAGTTTAAGTTACCGAAGCCATCTGAAAATAAGGATTAGACATCTATCTGAGTCTTAATGATTGCATGCCCAGCTTTTTGCTGGGCATTTTTGTGTCGGGTCAACGGAGCATTAATGTGAGTGTTCATGAGATGAAATGTTCTCATACAATTTCGAAAGGCCATTGAAATAACAAGGTCACTTTCCCCGTGTATATTGCCGTCAGCTGCGGATTCATCATCAAATAACGTTTTCAAAAAATGGATGTAGGCGGGCTTGTTTGATCTGACGAACAAGTAACCGAGCGCCATCTTGATAATATGAACAATAATCTCATGAAACTGTTTCATGGCGTGAAGTTAATCTGTAAGCGCTTTCATGATTTCCACAACTGGCCTTTTTACCTCCAACTTTAGTGTGATGACACTCACTTCAACTAAAACGTAATTTCTTAATAATCGTTTTGTAAGCGGTTACAAGCTAATGAAGTATCGAGGTTCGAGTGGCAACAATTAAACACGTATCAGAACATGCAGGTGTGTCTCAGGCGACAGTGTCTAGGGTTATTAATGGCACTAGCAGAGTCAGTCATGACAAGAAATTAAAGGTTGAGAAAGCGATCAAAGAATTGGGTTATCGCCCGAACTCTATCGCTCAAGCTTTGGCGTCAAGTCGTACCGGTAGTGTTGGCGTTGTTGTTCCAGAACTTGGCGGTTCTTTCTATTCAGGCATTTTGCATTGCATAGAAGAAAACCTACGCCGCTTTGGTTACCACGCTGTCGTTACAGCGGGTTCGAACACCGAACAAGGGCAGCGCGAGTCTGTGGAGTTTCTGCTGGGGCGTCGTGTTGATGCTTTGATTCTTCATACTCAATTGCTCAGTGATGATTATTTAATTGAATTGGAAGAACAGGGGACCCCTGTGGTTTTGATTAACCGCTTCATCCCAGAAATGGCGATGAGTTGCATTGATATTGATAACGAAGTCGGGGGGCTACTCGCTACTCAATATCTTTTGCAAAAGGGACATACAGATATCGCGTGTATTACCGGGCCTTTAGATAAAGCAGATGCTAGGGGGCGTTTGCAGGGGTATCGAAAGGCCTTGGAAGAAGCGGGTGTGCCATACGATGAAGCATTAGTCTCGGAAGCGGGCTTTACTGAAGAGACGGGCATCAGTGCTATGAAGAAGCTGATTAATCGTAAGTGTCATTTCACAGCAGTATTTGCTTCGAATGACCACATGGCATTTGGCGCCTTCGAGGTGTTGCATCAAGAGGGACTGTCTGTTCCTAAAGATGTATCACTGGTGGGCTTCGATAACACCATCTTCGCGCGCTATCTGACCCCTAGTTTGACCACCATTAATTTCCCTATTGAAGAGATGAGCGTTGAAGCAGTACAGCTCACTCTACAGAAGCTAAAAAAAATAAAACATGACGTGAACTTTAAATTGCTGCCGACGTTGGTCACTAGAAACTCGGTATCGGATTTACCAGTTACCCTATAAAAATATTAAGGATAGAACATGAAATTTAAGACCTTAGCACTTTCATGCGCGGTTGCTTTAGGATTAGGTACAACAGCTGCAAATGCAGCAGACAAAGAAATTCGTTTCGACGGTTTCCCTGATTTCGATAGCAGCCTGAAGGTATTACTGCCTGATTTCGAAAAGGAAACGGGTATCAAAGTTGATTACCTTATGAACAACCACGGTGACCACCACACGAAACTCACAACGAACCTTGCAACGGGTTCTGGTGCCGGTGATGTGATTGTTGTCGACGTTGAGAAAATTGGTCCATTTGTTGGATCTGGCGGCCTAGTTAACCTGTCTGAAAACTACGGTGCAGATAAATACGAAGAACGATTCGCACCATACGCATGGGCACAAGGTAAAGGCGCTGACGGCGACATGTACGGCATTCCTGTCGACCTAGGTCCAGGTGTTATGTACTACCGTACCGACGTATTCGAAAAAGCGGGCATTGATGTAGAAGAAGCAATCAAAGATTGGGATTCATACATAGCTGCTGGTGAAAAACTGAAAGAGCAAAACGTACAACTTATCGCTTCGGCAGCCGACGTGGCACAAGCGATTATCTTCACGACTGTTCCTGAAGGTGAAGGTCTGTACTTCGATAAAGATGGCAACCCAGTTGTGACATCAGAGCGTTTTGTTCACGCTTTTGAAGTAGCAAAAGAGATTCGCGACAAAGGCTTAGACGGCCGCATTCTGGCTTGGTCTAACGAATGGTACGAAGGCTTCCGCAACGGCACATTTGCAACTCAACTTTCTGGCGCTTGGCTTCTTGGTCACCTAAATAACTGGATTGCTCCTGAAACTAAAGGTAAGTGGGCAGTCGAAAACCTACCTGATGGTATCTACGGCAGCTGGGGCGGTTCATTCCTTTCTATTCCAACTCAATCAGAAAACCCAGATGAAGCTTGGGCGCTTATTGAATACATGACGACGGATCGTGAAGTACAGCTTAAACACTTCGAAACGATTGCTGCTTTCCCAGCGAACATCACCACGTATGACGATGAGCTTTTCCAAGAAGAGATGGAATTCCTAGGTGGGCAAAAAGCTCGTCTACTGTTTGCTGAAGTGGCACAGAACATCAAACCAGTATCTCCAGCACAAGGCGACCACGTTGCACGTTCTATTATTTTAGAGAACGCATTGATGGAAGTACTTGATGAAGGCAAAGACATCAAGACTGCGCTTAAAGAGGCAGAGCGTCTAATCAAGCGTCGCACGCGTAATCTTTAATTTGTTTTTACTTTAAGTAAGTGAGGAAGCGTGGATAACGCGCTTCCTTTTTAAGAGGTCGTTACTATGAATCATACAGCGAGCACAACGATAGAACCTGCGGACAAAAGCCTTTTTTCTCGTCTAAATTTGAAAGCGCTTACACCGTATGGATTTCTTCTGCCGTTTCTGATCATTTTTTCTGTATTTGGGATCTTCCCGCTGTTGTTCTCTGTTTACCTGTCGTTCCACGAGTGGAACCCAGTAAGAGGCATGGATGCGATGGAGTTCGTTGGTTTTGAGAACTATCACATTGCTTTAACGGACCCATGGCTATGGCGTTCATTGAAGAACACGCTTTGGCTAGCAATCACTTCAGGCGTGGCTCAGCACTTAGTCGCTATTCCAGTGGCTTACATGTTGGTTTCAATGGGTGACCGTATGCGTCACTGGCTAACATCGGCGTACTTTCTACCGTTCATTACATCAACGGTCGCAGCGTCACTGATTTTCTTTAATATGTACTCTCCTAACTCAGGAATTATTAACCAAACGCTGATGGCTCTGGCCGATAGCACGCTGTTTGGTTGGGCATTCGCTTGGGTGAACGATTTCCAACCAATCCGTTGGTTAGACGATGCCACTATGGTGAAGCCGTCTATCGCAATCATGGTTTTCTGGAAATACACCGGTTTTAACATCGTCCTTTACACCACGGGTTTAATGACGATTCCTAAAGACATCTTAGAAGCTGCACGTATGGATGGTGCGAATGCCTTCCGCCGCTTCTGGAACATCTCACTACCAATGATTCGTCCATTCATCTTCTTTGCAATCACCATGACCATCATCGGTAACCTGCAAATGTTTGAAGAACCGTTCGTTCTAACGCGTGGTACAGGTGGTACGGGTCAATCTGGTTTAACTATCTCTATGTACCTCTACAAAGTGGGTTGGGAATGGTTAGAAATGGGCACAGCGTCAGCAATTTCATGGCTTCTGTTTGCACTGATCGCGTCTTGTACTTTGGTTCAATTTTTATTCTTCGGTAAGAAAGGCTTAGGGGAACATTAAGATGTCGACATCAATTAAGACAAATACCTCACCATTAAGTGGCCTAATGCCAAGCGAACGCACCATGTACATCATGACTAAGATCTTGATGGTCATGCTCGGCATATTACTGATTGTTTCCGCAATCATTACGGTGTTCCCGTTTGTGTGGTCAGCACTGCTTTCAACACGTGACCGCTCGGAGATCTTCGGCTCGGGCATCAGCTTTGCGATTGGCGACAGCCTAATGGTGAACTACGCAAAACTGCTAGAAATCATGCCGTTTTGGAAAGCGATGTTTAACTCGATTTACGTGGCTTTCTTGGGCACAACCATCTCGCTGCTGTTTTGTAGCATGGGTGGTTACGCGTTTGCTGTGTTTAAGTTTCGCGGTAAGAACGTGTTGTTTGGCATGTTGGTTGGCTCAATGGCGATTCCGCCAGTGCTTAGCCTGATCCCTTACTTCATGATCGTGAAATTCTTAGGCTTGTTGGATAACCACATGGCGGTATGGCTACCGTTCACAACCACGCCGTTTGGTATCTTCTTGATGCGTCAGCACGTGATTGCATCGATTCCTAAAGAGCTGTTAGAAGCAGCGAAGTTGGATGGTGCAGGTGAGTTCAGAACGTACTGGAGTGTGGTACTGCCACTGATGAAGCCAGCATTAGCAACACTTGCTATCGTGCAGTTCGTCTTCTTCTGGAATATGTTTATGCAGCCTCTTGTGGTGCTAAACAACCCAGATAACTATGTTATTACGCAAGCACTTCGAAGTGTTCAAGGTATTCCGAATACGCCATGGGGCGCGGTAATGCTAGGTACCACAATTTCTATTTTACCGCTTGTGATTACTTACTTGTTCGCATCGAAACAGATGATCAGTGGTTTAACGTCCGGCGCAGTCAAAGGTTAGGTTTAAGGGTTATAACAATGAATAAATATCAACTTCCAAGTGATTCAAAGTTACGCAGTAAGGAATTTGTATTCGGTGTCGCGACATCTTCATACCAAATTGAAGGCGGCGTTGAAGAGGGCGGTCGTACACCGTCTATCTGGGACACTTTCTGTAAGACGCCGGGCAAGGTCGATAACGGCGACAGTGGTGATGTGGCGTGTGACCACTACCACTTATGGCAACAAGATATCGAGATGATTCAAGGCTTAGGCGTTGATGCTTACCGTCTCTCTATTGCATGGCCGCGCATCCTGCCACAAGACGGTGTCGTGAATCAGCAAGGCCTAGAGTTTTACGAGCAGATCATCGATGAATGTCATGCCCGTGGAATGAAGGTGTTCGTGACACTTTATCACTGGGATCTACCGCAATACCTTGAAGACAAAGGCGGCTGGCTAAACCGTGAAACGTCTTACAAATTCGCAGAATACGCGGAAGTGGTGAGTAAATACTTTGGTGACAACATCGATGTGTACACCACGCTGAATGAACCGTTTGTTTCTGCATTCCTAGGCTACCGCTGGGGCGAACACGCGCCAGGTATCAAGGGTGAGAAAGAGGGCTACCTAGCATCTCACCACCTAATGCTGGCACATGGTTTGGCAATGCCGATCCTTCGCAAGAATGCACCTCACGCTAAGCATGGTGTGGTATTCAACGCGACGCCAGCTTACCCGCTGACGCCACAAGACCAAGCGGCAGCAGATTACTGCGAAGCCGAGAATTACCACTGGTTCATCGACCCAGTATTAAAAGGCGAGTACCCACAGCTGGTGGTTGAACGCCAAGCGATGAACATCCCTATGATCCTTGAAGGTGACTTAGACATCATCAGTGCTCCTGTTGATTACATCGGTATCAACTACTACACACGCAATGTCGCTCGCTTTAATGAGAACGGCGACATTGAATCGGTGAAACAAACCGATGCTGAACACACTTACATTGGCTGGGAAATCAACCCACAAGGTTTAACCGATTTATTGGTAAGACTGGATGCTCGCTACGAAAATATGCCACCTATCTACATCACAGAGAATGGTGCAGCAGGTAACGACGAGCGTGTTAATGGACAAGTAATGGACGACCAACGAGTTCGTTATTTCCAAGGTCATATCGAAGCGGTTCACAACGCGGTTGAAGCGGGTGTGAAAGTCGACGGTTACTTCGCTTGGAGCCTGATGGATAACTTTGAGTGGGCATTCGGCTACTGCCAGCGTTTTGGCATTGTCCATGTTGATTACACCACCCAAGAAAGAACATTGAAACAGAGCGCAATTGCGTACCGAAACATGCTTCAAGAGCGCGCTGAGGAGAACAGATAATGGCTAAAGTAGAATTCAAAAACATCAAGAAATCATTCGGTGATGTTGAGGTTGTAAAAGAGTTTGATTTTACGGTTGAAGACGGTGAGTTCGTGGTTTTCCTTGGCCCATCTGGCTGTGGTAAATCGACCACACTTCGAATGCTTGCAGGCCTAGAGAGCATCAGCTCAGGCGACATCGTGGTTGGTGGCAAAGTGATGAACAAGGTCGATGCTAAAGATCGTGACTTGGCTATGGTATTCCAAAGCTATGCACTGTACCCACACATGACGGTCTACGAGAACATCGCCTTTGCATTAAAACTGAAGGGCATGCCGAAAGCGGAAATCGATGTAGAAGTCCTAAAAGCGGCGAAAATGCTAGAGCTTGATCCACTACTGAACCGTAAGCCGAAAGAGCTTTCTGGTGGTCAGCGTCAGCGTGTGGCAATGGGCCGTGCGATGGTTCGTACGCCTAAGGTTTTCTTGTTTGATGAGCCGCTGTCTAACCTAGATGCAAAACTTCGTGGCGTGATGCGTGAAGAGATCAAACATCTACACCGTGAACTAAAAACCACCACGATCTACGTAACCCACGATCAGATCGAGGCGATGACATTGGCGGATCGCATCGTGATCCTGAAAGACGGATATGTTGCTCAAGTTGGTACACCAACCGAGGTGTTCCAGCGTCCGGCAAACAAGTTTGTCGCGCAATTCATTGGTAACCCATCAATGAACATGTTGGAAGCAAAACTGATTGAAAAAGAAGGCGAGTACTTCGTTGAAATCGGCGATGTTCATATCCCACTGCCTGAGCGCTTTAAGTCTCTGGCATCTAAGAACCTAGCTCTGCATTTTGGTGTTCGTCCAACAGATATTCACCTACGTGCCGAGCAAGTTGACCACGACCGCGTGCTGCCATTCCCTGTGAAAATCAAAGACAAGGAACTACTAGGCGCGAGCATTCTTCTGAAAACAGAAATTGGCGGTCAACCGCTGATGGTTGAAACCCAAGCCGCTGAAGTGGATGTAAAAGATCTGACGCTTTACTTGGATTTGGATGCTTTCCACTTGTTTGATGCATTGAGTGAGAACTCGCTAGCGAGCTAGTCAATCAATTTAAATCAGTCATTGAGCTGACACCAACCAACTTACGACAAATTGTTTTGGCTCCTCCTGATTTGGGAGGGGCTAGGGATAGTGATGATGAAATTCGGATATTTTGACGATAAAAACAAAGAATACGTAGCAACCACACCGTGTACACCGATCAAATGGTGTAACTATGTCGGCACATTAGATTTCGGTGGCATTGTTGATAGCAACGGCGGTGTACTACTATGCAAAGGTGATCCAGCACTTAACCGCATCACCAAATACATTGCTCAACTGCCAAACTCAGATTTCAAAGGTTCGACCCTATACCTCAAGGTGCGTGACGAAGCGGGTAACGTAGAGGTGTTCTCACCTTTCTATACACCGACTCTGAAGCCGTTGGATAAGTTTGAAAACCACACTGGCTTGTCTTACACCACCATCATTGCAGAAGCATTTGGTGTGCGTTGTGAAGCGACTTTCTTTGTACCGAAAGCTGACCAAGTACTGCTACAAGACATCAAAGTGACCAATATTTCAGACAAAGCACTGCACGTTGATGTGGTACCTGTGTATGAATTCACACACTTCGATGCGCTTAAACAGCTACTCAATGCGGACTGGGTGCCACAAACCATGACGCTAAAAGCACACCAGCAAGAGTCGGGTCATACCGTGCTTGAGCAGTATGCTTTCATGAAGCGTGACTACGCGGTGAACTTGATGACAGCGGATCGCCCTGCGACGTCTTTTGATGGTGATCGCCAATCGTTCTTAGGTAATTTGGGCTACGGTACGTGGGCAGCACCACAGGCACTAAACAATGATGAATTAGGCAACACCGAGTGTTTACGTGGCGACAACATTGGCGCACTGAACCTGCGTCTGGGTTGGTTATCTCCAGAGCAGACCGAACGTACGATTGTACAAATCGCGCAAGAACAGAGCCTAGAAGCAGCATTGCCTCTATTGACTAAATATCGTGACCATCAAGTGGTCGATTTTGCGTTCGCTGAACTGGCTGAACATTGGGATGGTTACCTACAAGCGGTTCAGGTTGAAACGCCAGATCCTGCAATGAACTCAATGCTTAACGTACATAACCCACGTCAGTGCCACACAACCAAAAACTGGTCTCGTTACTTGTCTCTGTATCAGCTTGGCTATGGTGCTCGTGGTATCGGTTTCCGTGACTCTTCGCAAGATACTTTAGGCGTAATTACTCACATGCCAGAAGAGGCGCGTGAGTTCATTGAGCGTCTGTTGTCTGTTCAGAACACCAACGGTTCTGCGATGCATCAGTTCTTCCCATCAACGATGGAAGCGAACGCGGGTGACTCACGTGAAGAAGAAGATCGCCCTGATTATTACGGCGATGATCACCTGTGGATCATCTACGCGGTCACTCAATATGTGAAAGAAACGGGCAATGCAGACTTCTTGAATAAAGATATTCCGTTCTATCAAAAAGACAAAGCAGGCAACCCAGTAGAAACGGGAACGGTTTGGAACCACCTGTGCCGCGCGATTGAGTTTACTTACACCAATACCGGTGAGCACGGTCTACCGCTATTAGGTTTTGCTGACTGGAATGACACGGTGAACCTACCAACGGGTGCTGAGTCGATGATGGTGGCTAACATGTACGGCAAAGCACTGCTCGACATGTTGGACTTGTGTGAGCTGCGCGGCGAAGTGCAACTGACGGCTAAGTTTAAAGACCAGTACCAACAGATGCAGAGCACCGTCAATGAATGCGGCTGGGATGGCGAATGGTTTGTTCGTTACTTTGATGAGCAGGGCTTGCCGATCGGTTCTCATAAAAATGAGCAAGGGCAGATCTACACCAACGGTCAAAGCTGGCCTGTAATCTCTGGTTTCGCGACTCACGAACGTGCAACGCAAGCGCTAGATTCGGTTTACAACAAACTAAACACCACCAATGGCATCAAGCTTTCAACTCCTGGTTACAACGGCTTTGATCCGCAGCTAGGTGGTGTTTCAACTTACCCACCAGGTGCAAAAGAGAACGGCGGTATATTCCTGCATTCCAACCCTTGGGTGATGATCGCAGAAGCGAAAATGGGTAACGGCGAACGTGCTTACGAGTACTACCGTCAGATTAATCCTGCTTCTAAGAACGACGACATTGATACCTTTGAATCTGAGCCTTACTGCTACCCACAAAACATTTTGGGTGATGAACATAAGCAATTTGGTTTAGGCCGAAATGCGTGGCTTTCTGGTACTTCATCTTGGACATACGTTGCGGGTACGCAGTGGATTCTGGGTGTTCGTCCTGAAGTGGATGGCTTGCTGGTGGACCCATGTATTCCTGCTGAGTGGCCTGAATTCAAAGTGCGTCGTCAGTTCCGTGGCGCGACCTACAATATCCATGTTACCAACCCAAATAACGTGTGTAAGGGAGTGGCAGAGATGAAGGTCAACGGTGACCTAATTTCAGGTAATAAAGCGCCAGTGTTTACCTCTGGTGAGCACACCATCGAGGTGATTTTAGGTTAACAAAGAGAAGGGCGCTTTATGCGCCCTTTATTGCTTCTTTAGTTTGGTTCTTTCGTTGCGTTGTTTCGTTAGCAATGCGTTCTCTGGGGGCTGATTTCGCATTCAGCGGCTGTCTTACTTTGCTTGCCTTAGTTGGGTTGATAGTTGGCTTGGCATTGCCAAGTAAAGGTCTGAGATTGGTTCGGGCTAAGTGTCAATAAGCCGATCTGGTTATTGAACGCATCAGCTGGGCAAGTCATTGGTTCTATTGCAATACTTTGCTCGCTAGTTGGCGTGTACAGCTGAACGAATGGGTAGCTTTCATCTTGTTGATAGCGAATAGCGGCAGACGAATCTGAGCGTGTAAACGCAAGTTGGTTGGTTGCCTTGGAATCAAATTCAAAGCAGTGATTTAAGCTTTGATTGGTGAGTGAATCGTCCAAAGACAAACGGTCAAAAGCCTGTTTTTCACCATTGGGTAGGTCGTTCTCATGTACGACCTCAGCGCAAGGCGACATAGTCAATTCACACTGTTCTAGGTCATTGCCGAGCGAGAAATAAGGGTGCCAAGCATCACCGAATGGGAAGGCGAAATCACCACAATTAGAGACAGTTGTTGAGCAAGAGAGCTTACCCGTTGTGTCGATAGTGAAGGTGACTTCAAGGTTAAAAGCGAACGGGAAAGCAGGGTGCAAAGATGATGTCTGATATTGCAGCGTCACACTGGCTGATTTTTCATTGGCTGCGCTGTTTTTGATTGAAAAAGGTTGGTTGTAGAGCAAGCCATGTACGGCGTGATCAGACCAAGGGAAGTTAGCTGGGAGTTGATGGTTTTGGTTGTCGAAACTGTAGCGACCTAAGTTTAAACGGTTTGGAAAAGGAAATAATTTAGCACTGCGGGAAAAGAACGGATGTTGGTTGATCAGTTCATCATAATTCTGATAGCCACAAATAAAAGAGAATGGACTGTTATTTACAATGTATTTATTTATAACAGCACCAAACCCATTGATTATTTGAAGTTCTATACCATGCTGCTGATTTATTAATGTGACAGAGTCAATATTTCCAAATTTTTCATTTATAATTTTAAACATGTTGATGTCTCCATTTTTGAAAGATATTAACAAGAAGAAAAAAATATTCAATGGCGGTTTTAACATGAATAATAAAATTCCATATTCAAGCTATTCAGGAAATTCAGAACACTTGTGTAAAAAGGGCGACGCAGTTGAATTTATTCAACCTTGGTACACGCCAATTTCTACGACACCAGAAAATACAGGTATGGCGATCGGTGGTATCGGTAATACTTTTACATTGACGCCAAATGGTAACACGCCAAACTTCAGCTTTATTCCAGGAATATTTGTCGACTGTTCAGAGCAAGTTATTAATTTTAATGATTTTTATGCGTCAGTGATGGATGTGCCGACCATTGAAGCGCTTCAGGTTGTTAACGAGCAAGAGCTTAGTGTTCATCTGAATTTTTACCCAGCGCTATTCGATGGAAAGAAGATAGATAAAGAAAACATTTCTAATGCAATTAACCTCATTCGTGCTGCATTAGAAAATGGTAATTTTTATAAAGAAAATAAAGATAATTTTATAAAGTGGAATGTCGAATTTTCTAATAAGACTCAATTATTAATAGAATCCGATTCATCTTCAACTATTTGTCAATTATATGTAGCCTTAGATTTCTTTAATGGTTTATTAATAAATGATACAACGAGATTATTATCACTCACTGCGGGTAATAATAATGATATGGATAGTATCAATGGCAGTGATATAGATAGTGTTAATGGCAGGGATATAGAATACCAAGCTTTATATCCACTGGCTGAATATAAATACAGTAGCTTCGAAGATATTAATATAAAGCGTAAGGTAGTCTCTCCGATCGTTAAAGAGAACAAACGCCTGTGTTCTTTACCGATGCACTGGAATCACTTCGAATTAACCAATAATTCATCGCAACCACGCGTGATTACGCTTGCTCAGCCGCTTCAAAACTTGATTGGCTCTACCTACCAAAAAGGCCGTGATGGCATTCAGGATTCGGCATGTACCTTGTCTCAAAATCCGATTGCTCAGCAGCATGAAGTGGTTAACTTAAAGGGTGAAAGCGGCAGCTTTACGGGTGTTCAATTGTCTAGCCAATCGCCTTATCAAAGCGATATTGAAGGCGAAGTGGTGTTTGGTGTTCAAGCGGATAACCATTTGACTGAATCTGGTAAGGTTTCGATTTCTGTCAAACCAACGCTTTATACCTCTAAGACAGCTCAGCAAACAGAGTTCGCACTGAAAACAGGCCGTACCAACGCGGAATTCCAAACAGGAATTTACACGGGGCGTGAAGCATTGAGCGCATTGGTGGTGGTTCAGGTTGAATTGGAACCTGGCGAGTCTGTTGACCTGCGTTTTGCACAGGTGATGGCTCACAGCAAAGTCATGCTTAATGGTTGGCACTCAGATAAGGCTTACACGCAATTCTACCCGCAAGTAAAGCCTGCATTACCTATGTTAGAAGACATGTTGCCTAAGCTCGAAACCATTGAGCAGCAGATCGTCGAACAACAAACAACTTTTCTAGAGCAAGCTCAAAACAAGATCTCGCAGCCTGAATCGGCACTTCGCTATGCGACGATGGCGATGAATTCATTGTCTTTCCTAGCGGAATCAACGGTATGGGACAAAGAAGATAAATTCTTAGTAAAAGAGTGTGTCGACTACCCATTCTTTAACTCTCTGGATGTGTACTTCTACGGCTCATTCTCGCTGCTTTATCTGCTGCCTGAGCTTGATGGCTGCGTGATGAAAGAGTTCTCGAAAGCCATTTTGGCCGAAGACTTCACTCAGCGCCGATACTGGGAATACGAAGCGACGCCTAATGCCGAATTGATTGATGACAAGTACCAAGGTGTGCGTGCTATTCGAGGTGCGGTAATCCACGATTTGGGTAGCCCATTCGACATTCAGCCCGATGCTTACAGTTGGCACAATGTGAAAGAGTGGAAGGACTTAGCGCCGAAATACATTCTGATGGTGTACCGCCATTACCAAAACACCCAAGATCTCTCTGTGGTTAATGAGTGCTGGCAAGCGGTAACTGAAAGCATCGATTTCTTATCGAATTTGATCGCTGAGGGTGATGATTTGCCGCTAACCCGTGGCACAGACGATACCTTTGATAACCTAGCGTCACATGGCATCTCAATTTATTGTGCGAGCCTTTGGGTTGCTGGCTTGCAAGCGGCGAGTGAACTTGCACAATTGATGGGTGAAAGCGTGCGAGCTAGCGGTTACTTAACGCGTTCTAAAAAGGCGTTAGCCACGGTTGAGCAAAGCTTGTGGGATGACAAAGAGGGTTACTACCACTTCTTCGTGACGCCAGTTCAAGCTAAGCATTTAACAGGTGAAGGCTATCAAGCTCTGGAAACCTTAGGACTTTCATTGACTGGTGATGCGATTGCTGACAAGAACACGCTCAATACCTATCTCAATGAAACGGATACTTCCATCAGCATCAGTAAGGTATCTCAAAGAGTCTCTAAGAAACGCTTGCTGAGTGAGACGGCGCCACAAGCCTTTACTCAAGAATACTTAGATTTAGTGCCAGATTCTGACAACAGTTTTGGTGATGCCTTGTTGGCCGACAGTTATCTAAAACTCATCGGACTCGAGGGTATTTTTCCGCAAGAGAACATCCAACGCGCACTAGACTATGTTTATAAGCACAACTTTGAGATTAACAGCCCTAAGCTTGGGGTTGCGAATATGACGTTGGCCGATGGTTCGCCGCATGAAGCGTTCCAAGCACAAGACGTATGGATTGGTGTGCAGTTTAGTGTCGCAACGGCGTTGAGTCTGGCGGGTAAATCTCAGCAAGCAGAAACATTGATGGATACCGTGTATACCGCGCTGTATGACTATTCAAAAATTCCATTTGCAGCGCCAGAAGGGTTCAACTGCTCTGTGTCTGTCAATGAGAAAGATCTTATGGAAGCCTTTAAGTTGACACAAAATGATGCGAAAAACTGGCTAAGTGTACTTAAATGTCAAAACTGTGTGCTGTCTGACGGTCGGATTAATCCAGCATTGACGAAAGATACTGATAATTTTGTTAAAATGGTGAGCGGTGAAATCCCGCTAGAAAAGCTGGCAGGCTTACACAAATGGTTACTGAGTACTGGCTTGAAATATACGGCTGGTCGTTACTTCAGACCGGGGATGATCTTCGCCTACATGTATTAACTTAATGACACGATTTTCAGCTAAAGCAGTGGTATGCAGGTTGAAACTGATGGGGAGCTTAAAGCTCCCCGAATGTCACTGGATTAGGGTATCGAGATGCGCACTAAAACAAAAAAAACAACAGTATACGATGTAGCAAGACTGGCTGGCGTTTCTCCCAGCACCGTGTCTCGCTTCCTTAATCGAACCACTTATGTGTCGGACGATAAAAGCCAAAATATTGAGCAAGCGATTAAAGACACTGGCTACAAACCTAATTTTCAAATGCAAGAGAACACCAACCGACGTTCACTCACCATTGGTGTGTTGGTGCAACACCCTGACAGCCCTTATACCAGTCGTATCCTCAACGACATGGAGAAAACCCTGATAGCTCAAGGCTATTCGTTAGTGATAGCAACCGGGCATTGGCAAAAAAAGCTCGAGATACACGCCTTAGAGTATCTGGCTAAGAGCAATGTCGATGGAATGATCATCGTAACAGGCAGCATCACCAAAGAGGATATTGCCAAGTACGCGCAAGACATCCCGATTGTCGCGGTCGGTTATGATTTCGCTGAAGACAACGTTCGTTCAATCAATATCGATAATGTGCTAGGCGGTTACATGGCGACGCTTCACTTATTACAACAAGGGCATGTGAACATCGCCCATATCAAAGGGCTTTCGAGTCAACCAGATGCGGGTAATCGTTTTGAAGGCTATAAGAAAGCGCTGCAAGAGGCGGGCATTAAGGTGATGCCAAAGCTCGTCAAGCAAGGGGATTTCAGTAGTGAAACTGGCTATGAGAAAACCGTGGAATTAATTGAATCTAAGATTCACTTCTCAGCCCTGTTTGCTGCCAATGATCAAACGGCTTACGGCGCGATTAAGGCGCTCCATGATCACGGCTACAAAGTGCCAGAAGATGTGTCAGTGATTGGGTTTGATGACTTGCCAACGTCTAAGTATTTCACACCTGCGTTAACAACATTAAGGCAGCCAATTGAAGAGATTGGAGAGGTGTGTGCTCAGTCGATTTTGAACTTACTTTCAGGTGAGAGGCATGAAGCACGACTACCACCGATAGATTTAATCGTCAGAGAGTCGACCAAGTCTCTGTATCGTTAGTTGTGAAATGATTGAATCATAGGGAGTTACAGTCAAAGACACATTATTTCCCTTCAGAAACGAAAAATGTCGCATCCATGCGACATTTCTCTTTTGGCGGCCAAACCAGTTTTGCTATATCCATTCTAGATTTCAATCCATTAGGAGATTATTCAGAATGTAATTATAAGACGCTGTTAATGTTGATTAGTTCCCTTTATGCGGCATTTTTTTTCGATTTATCTTCTAAGTCGAATGACGCAGCGATTAATTTCTTGGTGTAGTTGTTTTTCGGCGCATTGAAAATCTCTTCTGCAGACCCTTCTTCCATTACTTCGCCCTTCTGCATCACCAGTACGCGATCCGACAGTGCTTTCACTACCGAGAGATCGTGGCTGATGAACAGGAAGCCGATATTGTGCTTGGCTTGAATGTCTTTCAGCAGGTCAATCACGGTCAGTTGTACTGAGCGATCGAGTGCTGAAGTCGGTTCATCCAGCAAAATGAAAGAGGGCTCTAGAATCAGTGCGCGAGCAATCGCGATACGTTGTCTTTGCCCGCCAGAGAACTCATGCGGATAACGGTTTATTGAATTCGGCTCTAAGCGAACTTCAATCAATGCTTTGCGCGCTCTTTCTAAACGTTCTTGCTTGGATAGATGAGGTTGATGCACCGTTAAGCCTTCGGTGATGATTTCCCCAACTGTCATGCGTGGTGATAAAGAACCATAAGGATCTTGGAACACCATTTGGACATCTTTCTTGAGCTTGTGACGCTCTTTATCATTTAATAAGCTAACGTCTTGGCCTTTGTAAACAATACGTCCGGTACTTGGCAGCAAGCCGATTAACGCTCGTCCCAGTGTTGATTTTCCTGATCCGGATTCACCAACAATACCCAAGGTTTCGCCCTGTTTAAGATTTAACGAAATGCCTTTTACGGCTTCGAAGTACTGACTTTTACTCTTGATGAAATGTGATTTAACCAAGAACTGAACTCGGATGTCGTCAGCAGACAATAACTCTGGGGCTGACGCCTCAACAGGAACCTTAGCGCCTTTAGGAATCGAGTTAATCAGCATGCGTGTGTAATCGTGTCTTGGATTCTCGAATAAGGCTTGAGTCATCCCTTCTTCAACTAGCTCACCTTTGCACATCACCAGAACACGGTCGGCAAAATGTTTTACTACGCCTAAGTCATGGGTGATGAACAAAATTGCCATTCCCATCTTGCCTTGGATCTCTTTGATAAGAGCAAGCACTTCAGCTTGAACCGTTACATCTAATGCAGTTGTAGGCTCGTCAGCAATCAGGATATCCGGTTCATTAATCAGCGCCATTGCGATCATGATGCGTTGCAGCTGACCACCCGAAAATTCGTGAGGGTACTTGGTGTACGACTTTTCTGGCATTGGCAAGTGCACAAGATTAAACAGCTCAATCACTCGCTGTTTGGCTTGAGACTTTGACACTTTACGATGCCACATAATAGCTTCTGCCACTTGAATGCCGACGCGCAGGTATGGGTTCAAAGATGTCATCGGCTCTTGAAAGATCATGCCGATTCTGTCGCCACGAATCGACTGCATTTCACGCTCTGATTTTTCGAGAACAGACTCGCCTTCAAACTCAATTTGAGACTGCGGATCAATAATGGCGTTGTCTGGAAGTAGACGCATCAGTGCGTTGGAAGAGACAGATTTACCAGAACCTGATTCACCAACAATGGCCAAGGTTTCGCTGGATTTAAGGGTAAAGTTAACCTTTTTCACCGCATCAACGATTCCATCGTTGGTTTTGAAGCTAACGGAGAGGTTATTGACTTTAAGAAGAGCCCGGTCCGACATGATATATCCTTATCAATTTAAGACATTAGGTGAAGATTGAACTTCTGACGTTGTTTTAAGTTGCCCAAAATGGTGATGAGCACGTTGAATTTGTTCTAGTTCGAGCATCCAATGCGAACTGCGCTGAGCGCTGCAAAAAGCGATCAGGTGATTGAGTAAATCTTCGCTCTGCTTTTCCAATAATCCAAAGGTACGTTGAATCAGCTCTGTGTTCTCAAGAGAGATAAATTGCATCAGAGCGTAAGATTGATTCAAGGTATCGAAGGCTTGTTGATGCTGACCTAAACGGTTGAGTATCTCTGATTGAGCGACACTCGCATCTCTCAACCCGGCAAGCAAGCAGGCAAATTGGCAAGGCTTAATATCGCTTTGGTATGCTGCATCTTGGATGTGATGAGGAAGTGAGGTTAGAACATCACCATACAGGCGCTGTGCTTCAGGCCAGTGACCTTGTTCCATTAACTGTTCAGCTTTTAGGTAGTGCATCCAGCATCGTTCAATTTCCATATCCACATCCTCAATTTATAATATCTGAAAATGTTAATGATATTTATTATCAATTGCAAATTAAAATCATTCACATGTTAAGTTGGTGAATTAAATGACGAGCTATTCCTAAAAATGGCTTAAATTGTGTGTTATTTGTTCAGTTGAACAGCTGTGTAGCGTAAGTCACTAAATTTGTAGGAAATTACATCTACACTGATTTTATCTACACCCAAGTAATGAAGGACTAAGGAGGCGGCGATGGCGATGCAAAGACTCAATACAGAACAGCTGTATCAGGTAGCGGATTTAGACAAGCTACCATGTAAGTCGACCAAAGAACTGGCTCCAATTGACGAAATCGTCGGGCAGGAACGGGCACAAAAAGCCGTTGAGTTCGCGATGTCAATCAAGGAAAAGGGTTACAACATTTATGCGATAGGGCGAAATGGTCTGGGTAAACGCACCATGATCTTGCGCTATCTGAACCGTCACCCTCAAGAAGTGCAGGAGCTTTTTGATTGGTGTTATATCGCGAACTTTGAAGATATTCGTACACCTAAGGTACTGAAATTGCCTCGTGGCGTTGGCAGCAGCTTAAAGCAAGATATTGAAAAATTGATGCGAAAACTGCTGAAAGGTATGCCTCTAGCGTTTGATAACGAGATGTACTTTAGCCGTGCTGACAGGCTTAAAAACCAATTAGCAGCTAAGCAACAAGCCGCGTTAGAAAGCATTAGCCAAGAAGCGAAAGACAAGGGCATTAACCTGACGATTACCACTCAGGGTGATTACCAGTTTGTGGCCATGAATGGTGATGATCTTCATACCGAAGAGAGCTTCGATCTGCTTTCGCCGGAAGAACAAGATCAATTTGATAAAACCATTGATGGATTGGAAGTCGGCCTACGAACCATTTCTCGTGAGTTGACGGAGCTTGAAGAGACGTATACTGAGAAAATTCAAAAGCTTAATGATGATACGGCGCGAGATGTGATCACGCACTTCATTAAGCAATTGAAGAAGGATTACAGTCAATATCCAGACATCAAAAAGTACCTAACGGCACTGCGTAAAGACATTGTCGACAACGCTGACATCTTCTTAGAAGAGAGCACGGAGCAAGCCGAAGTTGCAACGGCCTCTTTGGATAAGAAAATGCCGCGTCGCTACAAGGTTAACGTGATTGTGAGCCAAAAGGAGGAGACTCTGCCGATCGTGGTGGAAGAGAATCCAAATTATCACTCTCTGTTTGGCTATGTAGAAACGGCAACGTTCAAGGGCACCGTATTTACTGACTTCTCATTGATTCGCGCAGGTAGCTTACACAGAGCCAACGGCGGCGTATTACTGATGGATGCAGTAAAGGTACTTGAGCAGCCGTACGTTTGGGAAGGTTTGAAACGAGCGCTACGCTCACGTCAATTGAGCTTCACTTCATTAGAAAAAGAGGTGACCTTAACGGGGGCGGTATCGCTTGATCCAGAACCGATTCCATTGGACGTTAAGATCATCCTGTTTGGCGATTACCGAACTTACCAACTGCTGCAACACTACGATGCAGAGTTTGGTGAACTGTTCCGTGTGACGGCCGATTTTGAAGATGAGATGAAGCGTACTCCCGATTCTGAAATGCATTACGCGCGCTTTATTTCGAGCATCGTGCACGACAACAACATGCTGCATTGTGACCGCAAAGCGATTGCTCGCATTATTGAGCACAGCTCTCGTCAGGCGGGTGACCAAGGTAAATTGTCTCTGCACTCGGCACACATTGCGAATCTGCTTCGTGAATCAAACTACGTGGCGAGAGGCTCAAAATCGAACCTGATTCGAGCAACGCACGTTGACCAAGCGTTATCTAACCAACAGATGCGTGTCGGACGACTACAAGACAGTGTGATGGAAACCTTCACTAACGGCACAACGCTAATCCATGTTGATGGTCAGGCGGTTGGGCAAGTGAATGCGCTTTCTGTACTCAGCACGACGGATCATATGTTTGGTGCGCCGAACCGAATCACGGCAACCACCGCTTACGGTGATGGTGAAGTGATTGATATTGAAAGAAACGTAGACCTAGGTGGCAGTATTCACTCGAAAGGGGTGATGATCTTGTCGGCTTACCTTTCTTCTGTGTTTGGTAAGACAGCCAAAGTCCCGCTCACCACCAACATCACCTTCGAGCAATCTTATGGTGGCGTCGATGGTGACAGTGCGAGTATGGCTGAGTTCTGTGCGGTGGTGTCTGCATTTTCTAAGCAGCCGAACCGTCAAGACATCGCGATTACAGGCTCGATGAACCAGTTTGGTGAGTCTCAGCCAATTGGTGGAGTGAACGAGAAAATTGAAGGTTTCTTTGATGTGTGTGAAATCAAAGGGCGTTCAAACGAACAAGGGGTGATCATCCCACGTTCAAATGTTCACAACCTGATGCTGCGTAGCGATATCGTGAAAGCGGTTGAAAAGGGCGAGTTTAATATCTGGGCGATTGACCATGTAACAGAAGCGATTGAGCTGTTTACAGGTAAAGCCGCAGGTGAGGCAAGTGATGAGGGTAGTTATCCAATTGATACTATCTTTGGTATCGCCCAAGCTAAACTGAACGCACTGCGCAAATAGTTTGAATATCTAGATACAAACTATTTGCTAAATAGATAGCTAAACAAATAAACAAACAGCCAAAACGCAAAAGCCATCGATTCTAGAGTCGATGGCTTTTTTGTTGGTTGAGGTTTAGTTTGCCAGTGAGCTATTTGTATTTGGTCAGCTTACGGTATTCGGTGAAAGTTGCGTGTTAAATGGTGTTAACCGTTTCGCAAGCATAGCTTGGTGCCATCGAACTTCAGTTTTGCCAATAAGTGTTTGGCGTTAGCTCTGCCAATATCATCAAATTCGACACCGTATCGAGCGTAGTGCGTCGATTTCTGTAAATTACAGACGATGCCTCGCAATGGCGGAATCAGTGGTCCGTTGTAGTTCTCAGGGGTTATCTCAATAGACACGCGATCGGCAATCTGAATCGCACGAGAGGTTGGTGAGGTAACGAAACGACAACCACTTTTCGATAAATCTCGTATCTCACAGTTTGCTCGCTGGTCGTTGAAGATGATTCTTGAAGCCAGATTCACTTCATAGCGTGTTTCTTTACGTAGCTGTGTCACTTGCATCGTGCTTGGTGTAGACAGCACTAGAATAGGGAAGGGTTCACCAATCTTATGGTGAATTTGGCTTCTAAAGTGGATAAGCGCGCCTTCACCTCGTAGAGAATACGCACGAGCGGTCATCCAAAAACCTTCTTGAAAGAAAAAGTTCAGATCTTCATTGGATACCTCGGGAACCTCAACCACAATACAGTTATCACTGTGCGTTCCGATAAACTTGGTGGTGGCGAGAAACTTCGTGCCAACGGGAGTCGAGACATTTAATGTCAGCTCACTGCCGTGCTCAATCATGGCCAGTGCATCAGTGCTATTGATAGTGGAAACGGTGCGATTACGAGGGTCTTGAAGTGCCTGATTATGCTCCAAAGGCTTCTTCAGGGGTGCGTTCATTATATGTTCTCCATGCGCCAACATGCGTCTGTTAGTTATATTGGTAACCTGCTAACAAGGGGTTATTACGTGCTAGATTTAGTGGACGTACTCACATAGATTTATAGAGTGCCTTTTATCATTGCTGATTTTATATTAAGCCGATTGCACTGAATTATTTGCTGTGTTTGTAAGTACTTAGTTTTATTTATATGCACTTGCGCTAGTCTATTACAAGGAACTCATACTTCAAACTTTTATTGTTTGTCGTATCAATTATTTGCAGGAGTTGAGAATGCAGGCAGTAAAATGGGATCAAGAAGTGAACCAGATCACGGTAGAGTTAGAACCCAACCAGTTCGCGGTCGTTAAGTATCAAAAGGACGGAGATGTACTACATATCACGTCGACACGCATTCCTGATGAACTGCAAGGCAAGGGCTTTGGGAAGGTGATGATGGAATCGGTATTGCCTGAAATTGAACAAGCGGGCTTCAAAATTGTGCCAGTTTGTAGCTATGTCGTTCACTACATGAATAGGCAGCCACAGTGGTCACATCTTCTATCTGATAAAGCATAGCAACGAGTAATATGTCTCAATCAATATCGTCAAATAATCGGGCTCAACCTGAAGCGAGTTCAAGTCAAAATCAGCCTGATCTTTATCAACAAGAGCTTTATCAAAATGAGCTTTATCAAAAAATAGCGACCTCGTTGGGTTGTCATGAAGGGTTTGATGTCCAAGTGATTCAACGCCTGTGGGGTGGATATGGCGAGTTAGTTCGCTTGGTCTTTTCTCAAGAAGGCCATGCTGAACTGAAAAGTGTGATTGTTAAACATGTCGCGTTACCAGATAAAGCAGAACACCCAAAGGGTTGGAATACCAAACTCTCTCATCAACGAAAGGTGCACTCTTACCAAGTGGAAACGGCTTGGTATCAGTCGTTTACCCAACAGTGGGATGAGCGTTGCCCTGTACCTGTAGGGTTGCATTGTGAGCTACAAGAAAACGAGTGGCTGATTGTGATGCAAGACCTGGCCAAAATCGGCTTCCCGTTGATCTCTCAGTTTGATGTGCTTACCGCCTCTGACGATCTGGCAACCAAAGATACGCAGTCTGAACAGGCTTTTGGTTACACTGTAGAAGAGCAAAAACAACGTGATGCCTGCCTAAAGTGGCTCGCTAGTTTTCATGCGAAGTACATTCATATCGACCAAGAACAGTCGGCATCATTGTGGCAAGTTGGTACTTACTGGCATTTAGACACGCGCCCTGATGAGTTAAATGCCTTGGCAGATTTACCCTTGAAGAACCAAGCCAAGCACATCGACCGTTTACTAAAAGAATGTCCATATCAAACTTTGGTGCATGGCGATGCCAAGCTTGCCAATTTCTGTTTTGATTCAGAAAGCCAAAACGCAGCTGCCGTCGATTTCCAATATGTGGGCCATGGTTGTGCGATGAAAGATGTCGCCTTGTTCATGAGTAGTGCGGTGAGGCCGCAAGATTGTGCAGAGCTTGAATCACAGATGTTAGAGACTTACTTCCGATACTTGGAAGAGGCATTGGCGTACTATCAGCCACAGCTTTCATTTGATGAAGTCGAAGCCGCATGGCGACCAATGTTTTGCGTGGCATGGGCCGATGTCCAACGCTTCGTAAAAGGCTGGAGCCCAGAGCATTGGAAGATTAATCCTTATACTGAGCAGTTGACCTTACGAGTGCTCACTCAATTAGACGAACAGGAGTCCGTCAATGTTCGATAGAACCGCGAGCTGGAAAACGCCGCAAAACTTTTTATTACTGATTTCGATTGTTGTACCGATCGCGTTTTCGAGCTGGATGGCTCTGCTTAATAACTTCGTGATTGAGAAAGCGAACTTTGATGGCGCCGAGGCTTTGTTTCCTAAATCAGGGAACTAATGCTTAAAGCTACGATCAGATCATCTAAGTTCACTCACATACTTAGAGCAATGCCAAAGCCTCGCTACAGAACAACTAACTGGAAACAATATAACCAAGCCCTAATCAATCGTGGTTCACTGACATTCTGGATTGATGAGGAAGCGATTCAACAGTGGAAGCAACTCAAGCAAGGTAAACGAGGTCGACCTCGATTGTTTAGTGACTTAGCCATTACGACCGCCCTCATGGTTAAACGAGTATTCGCGATGCCGTTGAGAGCGTTACAAGGATTCATCGATTCTGTTTTCAAACTCGCTCAACTCCCGTTGTCATGTCCTCATTATTCATGCATCAGTAAACGAGCCAAAACGGTTAATGTGTCATTCAAGACAAAGACCCGAGGCGCAATACAGCATTTAGCCATTGATGCAACAGGGCTAAAGGTCTACGGTGAAGGTGAATGGAAAGTAAAAAAACATGGTACTGACGGGAAGCGTCGAGTTTGGCGTAAGCTCCATTTAGCCGTAGACACTGGCACTCATGAAATCATTGCGGCTGAGTTAAGTTTATCGAATGTCACTGACGGTGAAGCTCTTCCTAATTTACTGAATCAAACTCGTCGTAGAATCAATGAGATATCTGGTGATGGAGCTTACGATACAAGACAATGCTACGAAGCAATACGTATTAAACAAGCTGTTCCACTTATTCCACCGAGAGAAGGTGCTGCTTTTTGGTTACGAGGTCACCCCCGTAATCTGGCGGTAGCTTGCCAGAAATTATACGGCTCAAATAAACATTGGAAAAAGAAGTACGGTTACCATAAACGGTCACTTTCAGAGACGGCTATGTTCCGTGTAAAGACACTGTTTGGTGGGCGATTAAGTTTAAGAAACTATAATGCTCAGGTTGGTGAAACCTACGCCATGATTAAAGCGTTGAATAAGCTCACAGGGTTAGGTATGCCTAAAACGATAGAAATAGCCTAATAATCACCCATACTGGCCGTTTCTATCTGAGATCCAATTAGGAAACAAAGCC
>NZ_JBFRTN010000006.1:0-192769 GCF_041474095.1 Vibrio sp. 10N.222.54.A3 | reverse complement strand
ATGCTCGGCGCACAAAAATAAAGGCAAGATAACGGATTATCTTGCCTTTATTTCATCATGTCAGTAATGAGACTGTGTCACTCGCTGGAGTGTTATCGGAACGCCATTGCGCCCTTGCCAACACCTTCATAAGCGACGATTTGTAGTGATTGGTTCTCTGCTAGGCTAGGTTCAACTTGATCCGCAATATAGCCAGCAAGTAATTCCACCGTGGTATCTGTCGGTAAAATTTCCGTCTCACTCTTAGCAATCGCTAGCTCAAATTCGCCTTGTGGCGCGGTGTAGCGGAAGCCATAGTGACTTTCATCATTCACACTGTTCGCATGTTCACTCAGGTTAAGTGATGAAACTGAAACTTGGTCTTCTTTAGAGCCTAAATAAATGTCTTCCCAACGCTGAGCAAATGCTTGTTCACGTTGCCCGTCACGCTGACCATCGACCACGATTTCTACTGGAGAACGGTGACCATGCGCGATGCGTTGGCAGTTGCCATCATGCTTTTTTAAACCATGGGTGTAGTGGTAGAACGCGCCATTAATGTTCTCATGACGTAGGGTGATCTCTAACCCTGTGACGTTACTTGGTAGGTTATCGCGAAGAATATTGTAAACGTGTGCGGTCACACTCTCGATGGTGATCGCTTCTGCATCAATGAGGCAATATGCTTCATCAGGGCAATGTAGATGAAGACTCTTGTCACCACGCAACACATCAACCTTAGAGTAGCCCGCTTTGCTCGCTTGAAGAACAATTGCAGCGCTCTGCATTGGCAGCAGCAAACGATGATCAACATGCTCATCGACAAGCTGTTTGATCTGCTTTTTGACCTTGCTAAAATCCAGCACCATGCTCATTTCATTAAGTTCACCAGACATGGTGACATCTAAAATCCAACTATCTCCTACGACCCCTCTGTGTTCACAGATGTATGAAGAATCGATAACGGTAAGGTCTCTTACAAATAGGTTCAAGTTGAACTCCTTAATACTTTAATGAGATACGGGAGGCTGAATAATGTTCAGCAGGCACTTCGTCTCATTGGTGTCTAGATAAAATAGGACGGGCAGGATGTTACAACGAGCTTATAAAGTCCACCTTTTTACACCCTCTTCCGATAAAAGAACAAACTACATACAATTTCCGCTAAAACATAGACCAGCCAGATACGAATAGCCATAAATCGGGTGGGGATTGCCTGCCGTTTCACGACGCATTTTGCTTTAGCCAAAGGCGCGGCGACACTCCGGCAACATGTTGAAAAGCACGTGAGAATCCTGAATAGCTATTGTAACCCACTTCATCAGCGACCCAATTGATCGGCTTATTTTGCAATAACAGAGATTGAGCAACAGAGACTCGCCACTTTTGCACATAATCTCCCGGCGTTTCACCCACTTCCCGTTTGAACGCTTCAATAAACTGAGTACGAGACATCGCGGCCAGTGACGCCATTTCGGCAAATAAACAATGCAAGGCTGCGACAAATGCCTGTGTTCCGTGTGAGCGCTAGACAAGCTCAACTCCCCCGCGCTCAATACATGAAGGTGGCCCTCTTTATCTTGTTGCGCGTTAAATGACGATACTCCACACAGGTTTCCAGAATAGAAAACGCCAGTGCGTATCGAGAAGTGTTCCATTAGTTGTGAAAGCAGATCCATGCATCCTCCGAACGATTCGCTTAGTTTTTAGTTCTTTTGTCCCTCTATAGACCGGACGAGTGGGCTAAATTATTTCAAACAAGATAACCAACACTGACAAGGAACTTGATATGTCACACATGAAATCGACCAGTCAAAAAATCACTCTAATGGCCGAGTTACTAGGCACCAGCTTTTCGTTAATGGCAGCAGACCTTGATATGAGTGTCGACAGCAATAACCTCGCAATTAAAGGCTATGATCCTGTCGCTTACTTTGCCAATGAAGGTCCAGTAAAAGGCACATCTGAGTTCACAGCGACCTATAAGAATGCGATCTATAACTTTGCGAGCAGTGAAAACAGAGATGAATTTCGAGCCAATCCAGAAGCCTATGCCCCTCAATATGGCGGTTACTGCGCGTTTGGAGTAGCCATGGGTAAGAAGTTTGAAACCGACCCTCTCGCTTGGAAGGTGGAAGATGGAAAGTTGTATCTGAACTTAGACAAATCGGTTCAGAAACGCTGGCTGGAGAATACACAAGAGTTCATCCAAGACGCCAACAGCAACTGGACAACCATCAAAACCGTAGAAGCCTATAAGCTCTAGCCTACAGCGCTTATCCATTGCCCAAGAATAAAACGGAAGCGACCGAACGCTTCCGTTTTCATTGGGATTTTCCCCAAAGAGGCCAACCCAAAGCGATTGGCAACACCTACTAAGTCCATTTCTATTCTATACTCCTAGCAGATAAGCTTTTCTTTTTATGGAAGAATAATGACATTACCTAAGATTTTGGTACTCGGCCTCTGCGCCCTATCGACACTGACTTATGCCAACCCATGGCAGTTCGTCAAAAGTGAAGATGGCATCATGATTGATAAAAGGCCACACAGCGAAGGCTTGGTCGAAATACGAGCACAGATGCAAACGCCCACCACTTACTCCGGTTTTTTACTGTTATTGGAAGACAGTGAGAACGTGCCAAACTGGATAGATAATGTATCGCAAAGCCGTGTGTTGATGCAGATATCTGAAGATGAAAACATCGTCTATACCCAATTCAAAGCACCGTGGCCTGCCAGAGATCGAGACATGGTGACCTACTCAAAATACAGCATCGAGGGTGGGCAGTTTGTTTTGTCGATAAAGGATGCGTCGAACTATTTGGCGAAAGAGTCGGGGTACATTCGAATCTACGATGTGGACGCACTTTGGACACTGCAACCGCTGACTAATGGCAATACCTACATCACCTACACCGCGTATGCGAACGCAGGGGGCATCTTGCCAAATTGGTTGATGAACAAGTTATCGATAGGCAGTGCACTGAGCACGTTTAAGGGGCTAAAAGAACAGTTACCAAAGTACCAAGGCCAACAGCACCCTAACCTGCCAAATGAGTCTCGCTAACGATACAAGTCGATAAGTAAATGGAGGCATTAAGGTTGAAGATTAAGGTCTTCTAGCGAGGTCGCGAGCTAAGATAAGCGCCAAGCCAAATACTTGAAGAAACAGGGCGATGTTCTTATAGAAAGCTATTTTCTCATCAAGCCTTTGGATTAACTCAACCAAGGTCAGGTTATCCAAATAGTAATCATCGATTCGAGTTCGTTGCGCTTCTTGTGCACTGTTTATCAGCATCATCAGTTTCGGTAAGTGAGCCAAAGAGATACTTGGCACTTCGCTACTCACCCAACGCCTAAGTTGCCCACGCAGTGCTTCGTCGAGAACCGTGGTCGGCTGCACCGTTTCTGGTTTATCAAGGTGAATCAAAATCGCTTCACGCTTGCGCTCTAGGGTTTCAATCGTATTCCAAGCAAGCTGTATTGAGTACACATTGCCGTATTTGCGATCGTTGTACTCCGCTTTCTCAGCTTCAATTTTATCGAGCACCAAGCTCGACATGACAATCGCCATGATGTTGAGTATCAAGCCTGCGAGGACAATCGCCCAAGCAGGAGGAAGACGCAACGCCATAATGCTCCCTAGAACATTTTATCAAAAGGTAGGTAAGCTAAGTTTAGGACAATCAAAGAGATCATGCAGATAAGCGTTAACACCATCCCCACTTTTCGACCTTTGAAATTCTTCGCTAAGATCCCTTTCGCATGAATCACGCGCCCCAGAATAAACGCCACACCAATGACATGAATCAGCCACACACCGGCACCATTCATCTCTAACAATCCCATCAAAATCACGGTGATTGGGATGTAATCCATCGCGTTACTTTGTGCCGAACGTGCTATCTGTAACGACTCGACACCGCCATCAGCATGAGCAACAAGATTGATTCGCCTTTGCTTGATCACCTCTATTGCTAACCAAATCATTACGATCGTCAGCAAGGCTGCGTAAAGTGCTGTAACCATCATATTTCCCTATTATTTTGTGTTTACTCAGTGTTCTTTGTTATCTGTTCGACAACACCCGCCGAGATAAAATGAAAATCGCACCCGAGTACTTGTAAGAGATCTCTCACACCGAACGTAAGAGATCACAATCAAGCTTCGCAGAAAATTCCTAAAATACAAACCCAAGCCCTTGTTTTGTATGAATCCACGCATATTTCTTTCGATCAGTGGGTACATTTATTTCTTAGGGTGGATTGTGAGCAAAGCCTCTGCAGTGTTTAATACACATGTCGACAGGGAGTTGGCAGGAACAGGAAAAAGCCTAACGGATTAGGTATCTTCAGGATGAAGATTTGATGGCTTAGGATGAGTTATCAGCAAGGAAGTTATGCTCTAGGATAGAGTCGCTTATCAGGATGATGAGTTTGCAAGGACACCGCTAGGACGGCGATGAATTGGATAGGTTAAAGGATTTAGCCACGTCAAGGAACGATGCAGGGAGCACCAGTTACCTATTGAAAGATAAGTAACGCGCAGTAGCAGGATGGCTACGAAAAGAATAGACCCCGTTTGGTGAAAGCCAAACGGGGTTTCCTTTTTTGTAACGTCTGAAAGCTGTTCGCAGCTAACCGTTCAAAGTCACGTTACAAAATAATGTTCATCAAGAACATTGCACCAAACGCATTCAATACCGAAATCGCGATCATCACCGGGATGTAGCGACCTTCAGTACCAATTGGTCCCATAATACGGCCCATGTATTGCACCTGAGAGCCCATCAAGTAGATAGCTGGCGCCAAGATAGCTATATGGTTGCCGTTCAGAATACCTTGGTCAAACAGCGTGATAACCACGCCCACCGCGCCACCCATCGACATCCACGCACCGATCAATACCGCTGCCGCTTCGCCAGGTAAACCAAATACCGCCATAATTGGAGCAAATACACTGCCCATCAAATCCAACGCACCCGTTATCTGCAATGCCTTGATGATCACAAACGCCATCAGAACATTCGGTACCGTAGAGGTAGTCGCAATAACCCAGCCTTTCTTAGCACCTTCAACGAAAATATCAGTAACCATTGGTTTCTTTGCTTTAACTTCGCTCATTATGCTACTTCCTCTTCCAGTTTTTGTTCTTTGTCTGATTTTGGTTTGTCTTCTTTGCCTTCAGTAATGTTGAGGTAAATACGGAACAGATTCGCGCCGACAAACTTAAAGATAAACATCACAGCGACAGCCAAACCAATTGACGATGTCACCGCTAAAGAGCCGTCCATCGCGGTTAGAGTGAACAGCACCGCACCTGAAGAGAAAAAGTTAACGATCGCCGCACCCGCCGTAAACTGGAACATGGTGAACACATCGGTTTCACGCTTAGTCAGATGTCCTTCGTCTTTCAGCTGACGTGTCATCGCTGCGCCAGCATCGGTACTTTGCAAAGAAGCGATCAGTGCCAAGCCTGA
Organism: Vibrio sp. 10N.222.54.A3; assembly: GCF_041474095.1. Classification (NCBI taxonomy): domain Bacteria; kingdom Pseudomonadati; phylum Pseudomonadota; class Gammaproteobacteria; order Vibrionales; family Vibrionaceae; genus Vibrio; species Vibrio sp. 10N.222.54.A3. The sequence continues at coordinate 187,308 of NZ_JBFRTN010000006.1, read as the reverse complement.
GTTACCCGGAATACCCATCAGAGGGCGAAGCAGAGGTGTCAGTAGTTTACGAGCCGCATCCAGTGCACCGTAGTGCTCAAGTACGTTGATCATACCCAGTGCAAACATCACGGTCGGAATAAGTGTCAAAGCAAAAATGAAACCGTCGCGAGCACCACTACCGCCTTTACCACGCAGTGACGTCGTTGCCGCTTGAATACCATCGGCCGTTTCACTCACATCGTAAGCGACCTTACCGAATGAACCGTTGAGCGTTGTAAAATCGAACACTCCATACCATTCATTGGACTGCATTAAGCCTGAAAAGAACACCATCGCGAACGCGAGTGCGATATAGCTGCCGATCGTGACTTTACGATCGGTTTTGGTTGGATTAGTCATAAGGACCTCTATACATCTCGTTTATGTGGAACAGAACACGTATAGATAGTGCAAACTAATGAGCGAAAGGTTAATGACCAAAATCAAATAGCGTATCGGTTTAAATAAAAGAAGCACAGCAACATATAAAACTGTGATTTGGATTTAAAAGCAGGACCATACGCTAAATAAATTAGAATATTTCACATACAAAACTAAAAAATCTTGCTTCAACAGCGCAACCAAAAACGCACACAATCGCCACACAAGTCTGGCTTCTAGTGAGAAGTTTTTACCTAGTGCGATCTCTGATAATGCTGTAAGAGATCTCTTACATTGTTTTTCTGGTCAATTTTAATTCGATTATAATACAGAGACTTAAAAAGTGATTTTGCTTCCAGAACGCAACCGTTTTCCCTTAGTTGATTGAGTTTTGAGCCAAGCGCAAACAGTGAGCCATTTTATAAAGAATTTGAGCTTAATTCGAAATTTCAGCCCTCAGAGGTGCTATAGACTTCGCGCAGCCAATATAGAAGGAGAACGGTGATGACTATGGAAATGAGAACGCTTAAATATCAAGTAATGGGCAAAGGCATGTGGATCACTGCAACAGTATCTCGCGTAGTAGCGGACAAACTTGCGCTTGAATACCAATCCTATGGCTGGCCTGTTGAAGTATGTGCAGCAGAACAAACACTGACGTTTGATCTCAATGCTGCATAATGTTGGCAATTTCGAATAAGCTCTATCGGCACTGAGTCCGGTAGGGCTTTTTCTTTGGTCTTTAGTCTTTAACTTAAGTGTGGAAGACAGTAATTTTGAGTATGTAAGACCGTATTTCGTTCACATCACAGTCTATTCCTTTCATTATAATCTATTGAATTATTAAGATATCTATCACACTGCACATGGTTATTTAGGTCTACTCTTTTACCCGTGTTAATAACTTATTAACTTCGGAGCGTAATCCATGTTAGGTATCCAGCTTTCTGCTGTTCTCTCTTTGTTACTCTTTTCTTCGGTAGCAGGTGCTGCCACTTCTCAGCTAGGGGAATCGCTCAGTCTAACCAACTCGTTTGCTGGCTACCTGTCGCTGACCATTTTCGTTGTCGCCTACATAGTGGTGATGATGGAAGAGTACCTAAAGCTCAGAAAGTCAAAGCCCGTGTTACTGGCAGCTGGCTTAATCTGGATTATCATTGGTTTCACTTACCAAGAACACAACCTTGTCGAAGTGGCCAAACAAGCCCTTGAACATAACTTACTAGAATACGCTGAACTACTGCTGTTCCTACTCGTGGCCATGACGTACATCAGTGCCATGGAAGAGAGGAGGTTATTTGATGCATTGCAAGCGTGGATGGTAGGCAAAGGGTTCAATTTCCGGTCTCTATTTTGGTTAACAGGTATTCTTGCATTCTTCATTTCCCCCATTGCCGATAACCTCACCACGGCTCTATTGATGTGTGCTGTGGTTCTTAAGGTCGCAGGCTCTAATCCAAAATTCGTTAACCTCGCGTGTGTGAATATCGTGATAGCTGCCAATGCCGGCGGCGCATTCAGTCCGTTTGGGGATATCACGACACTAATGGTTTGGCAGGCTGGACATGTCAGTTTTACCGAATTCATTCCGTTATTTATTCCTTCAGTGATGAACTACTTGGTTCCAGCACTGATCATGTCTTACTTTGTTCCAACCACTCAGCCCGATACTGTGCACCAACACATCGAGTTAAAACGTGGCGCAAGGCGAATCGTCTTCTTGTTCATCATGACAATCGGTACCGCGGTCGCTTTCCACGCCGTGCTTCACTTCCCTCCTGTAATGGGCATGATGATGGGGCTCGCCTACCTCCAGTTCTTTGGGTATTACCTACGCCAGACCTTGCCCAATTCGCTAGCTAAGAAAAAAGCGGTGGCGATTGCTAACAAAGACGAAGGCGCGCTTAAGAGATTAGGTTCAGTCGTGCCCTTTGATGTATTTCGAAGAGTGTCCCATGCCGAATGGGACACTCTGCTGTTCTTCTACGGCGTGGTAATGTGTGTAGGTGGCTTGAGTCTACTGGGATACTTGGAGCTTGCCTCTGGCGTGATGTATAGCCAATGGGATCCAATTTGGGCCAACATCATGGTGGGGATCTTATCTGCGATTGTCGATAACATTCCGGTGATGTTTGCCGTGTTATCGATGGAACCTCAAATGTCGATGGGTAACTGGCTACTGATCACCTTAACCGCAGGCGTTGGCGGCAGCTTGTTATCTATTGGTAGTGCGGCAGGTGTGGCGTTAATGGGCGCGGCACATGGCAAATACACCTTCTTTGGCCACTTGAAATGGATGCCAGTGATCATGATTGGCTATGCCGTCAGTATCGCTGCACACCTATGGCTTAATGGCGATCTTTTCTAATTCGGAGATCTTTTCTAGTTCGAACTGTCTTTCACAGGCTTATCTACAAGTGTCCAGACGTTACTCAATTGTATCGCTGGACATTGGTTGCAAGTTAGCATCTCGCCCTTCTGTTGAATGCGCATCACTAGTCTAGAGTCAGTTCGGCTGCTTCCAGAATTGAATTCAATGGTGATCAAGTCATCATCAACACGATAGGTTCGAGTCACGGAATTATCCGTTGTTTGATAAGTCACTTGCCCGGATTCAAAAAGTAGATAACTGTCATTATCTGCGTTCTCATACATACCTTTGAACAGAGCAAGCTGTGGAACCTCGAAAGGTCGGCTGGTATCAGTTAAACAACCTGTCAGCAATAATGCAGAGCTGCAGCCAGATATTAGTAAGGGGAATCTATTCATTTGGGCATCCTTGCCTAGAGAACATAGTCAAAGAATATGCAACCAAATCGATATTTCCCAGAAAGCGTTGATTTTAATGCAAAGTCATATTTTAAGAACCACTCGCCTTCACCATTAAGTAGTACGAGATATTCAGCCAGCATCTCGACAGGCTCATGGCTAAATCGCTTGCTAGTCTTGCTCTCTTCCCTCTATCACCAATAAGTGCTGTTTACGTTCTACGCCACCTGCATAACCCGTCAGTTTGCCGTTTTTACCAATCACACGGTGACACGGCACAATCACTGAAACCGGATTTTTGCCATTCGCCAAACCCACAGCACGAACGGCTTTCGGATTGCCTATCGCATCGGCCAGTTGTGCATAGCTCCAAGTCTCTCCATAAGGAATGGTCGTCAGCGCCTGCCAAACCGACTGCTGAAATGGCGTGCCCTTGGCTGCAATCGGCACAGAAAACTGAATAGCTTCGCCCGAGAAATAGCGATTAAGCTGCTCGATAGCCAATGCAAAGATCGGAAAGCTATCATCTTGAACACCCAACGGTTCCGGTTTGGTGGTATGTGTCTCGAACCAAAGGCCGAGCAAGCCTTCATCGTTCGCCTGTAACGTCACGGTTCCCAATGGGCTCTCATAGTAAGTAAAACGGTTGTCCATGATATCTCCTAGCTTAGTATTCCGATTAAGACTGATTCCAACAGTGGAACGTGGCGTAACTACCCCAAGGCGAAACACTCTCCGTGTTGATGGCGGGGCGATGCTCAATAAACTTCTTCACCACCAAGTCACCAACCAACAGATGATTAGGTTCGCTTAACCCGCGAAGCAGTGCATATTGAATAGTCCAAGGCCCAATCCCTTTTAGCTCAATCCATTTGGAAGGATGCTCAGCTTCATTGTCGACCATGTATTCGGCAAAACGCTTTAGGGTCTCTTTGCGGCTTCCCGGCATTCTCAAGAAGCTAACATCAGCGTCCGCTATCTGTTTTGGTGTTGGGAAGCTGGCTTTCTCATGTTCATCAGAAAGCTCTTTGACCAATAAGTTAAGCTGACCAATCGCCGCGGTTACCGAAACTTGCTGTCCTAGAATCGCTCTCACGCCTGCCTCCCAAGCACTCCACACGCCAGGAATACGGATACCACTCTTAGCCACCAAGTTAGGATCGATAGTCGTAAAGAACGTCTCAACCTTGGCAATATCGACATCAAGATCAAACATACGGCGGATATTCGCAATCAAGCTTCTTAATTGGCTTATATCATCCAACTCGAATTCAATATCCAAGCGGTTATCTTTGGCTAAAGTCGCCTTGAACCAACCCTTTGACCCGTTCACATTTACCGTGCGCTTATAATAATCTTCGCCAACGCCTTCTAAGCCCTCAATCATTCTTCGTCGATAAAACCTCAACAAGTGGTTCCAATCTAAGGGTCCATGAAAACCAAGCTGAATATGATTACTCTGAGTGTCACTTGGCTTCGCTCGCCTAATTTGGCTTGGCGAAAGCTGCAGCTCTTTTTGAAAGGCATCATTAAAACGGCGCGTACTATTGAAGCCACTAGCAAAGCCGACATCAGTAATGCTCATGCTACTGGTGTGCAGCAACTGCTTGGCAAACATCAATTGACTGTACAGACTATATTGCTTGGGTGACACGCCGATGTAATTGTCGAATAAGGTTCGTAAATAACGATCTGAAATACCTAACCGCGTTGCAAGGTCGACGATAGATCCTGAATTCAGAGCGCCATTATCAATCAACTGCATCGCACGTAAGAAAGTGGTTTCGACGCCCTTCCAAGCCGGCGAAAAAGGTGCGCTGTCTGGTCGACAACGTAAACAAGGACGATATCCCGCTTTCAATGCTTGAGCTTGATGGGAAAAATATTCGACGTTTTCTTCTTTGGGTGGTGTGGCTGGGCAAATCGGGCGACAAAAAATTCCTGTCGTTTTCACCGCTGTAAAAAACATCCCATCAAAGCGAGCATCTCGTGCATATCGAGCCAAATGGCACTGCTCACTGGTTAAGCTGCTGTTGTGATTGATCTTTTTCGACATGCCGTACTCTTCCCACTTACCATAGCGTTTGATCCGATACCTAAAAGTTTACCGTGAACCACCATTGTCGCTAGCCACTTTCGGAAGCGAAGGTCAGATAAATCACAAAAAAGGGTTTTAATTTTATTCAATTCGACTAAATTTAACCTAGAGAGGGCATTCTTCTCACAACGTCAACGATCGGTACTTAGCACGCCAAGATGCAGAGACCTATCGAATATAAAAAGGAAAAGGCTATGGTTCTACACACATGTCGTATTGTTTTATCAAATCAACAGGTTCTCACCAGTCAATCAGTCGAGCAGTCTCTAAGCTTTCTTGAAGACAAAGCGGACAACGGGATTTCTATGATCGAGATTGACGCAACGGATGGCAATCAAATCCATTCGTACATGTCACACTCTCTTGAAGAGTCTATTGAGAATCTAATGAACCTATAGGGCTTTTAATAAAGGCTACACATACCAGGCTTAAACGATATTTATGGAATTAGAAACGATCTCTAGTTCCGAAAAGAAGTACATTTCTGGTTTAAAACAAAAATGGCTCCCAACTATACAATTAGTTGGGAGCCATTTTTTATTGAATCTAATCAGCAAAGCCACTGCTTACCGCGAATGCCGTTACTCAGGTGCTTGTTCAGCGGCTTGCTGCAATGTGTAAGCCGTCGATGGGTCAATCTCATTAACCAACTTCTCAACCTGCATGATCGCATCAACCGAGGTACTGCTTTTACGGTAGCTCAGATAAATTGGGAGATACCAGTCTTCAACCCCTTTCACCTTGTGCAGCTGACCCGAATCGATAAAAGGTTCGACTAGAGACACCGGAAGATACGCACTGCCGCCTTTCTCTAAAATGAAATCGAGGGCGATACGGGCTGTAGAGGTACGTAGGTACGGTGCTGGCACTTTAGGGTGACGTTCTGCGTGTTCAGAACCAAAGCGCGTTCCCCAATCCACATAAACATACTTATGTTGAAATACAGATTCCAGATCATCTTGCTGCGTTGATACCAACACCAAAACCAAGTCAGCGACTTTTTTACAGTTCAGCTCTTCTGCTTTGATCTGATCGAACGCGAAAGCCATATCTAAGGTTCGTTCTAACAAATTACGGTTCAGTTGCTCGCGCCCCATCACCTCTGCCATAAAGCCGTAACCACCAAAAGAGTCGGTTACCACACTTAAACAGTTTTGCAGATACGCATCCCAAATATTCGGCGTGCCGCCCAGCGTTAACTGCAAGGCTTTACCACTCTCTAACGACAGCTCAAATTTGGCTTGTTGTAGGGTGGACACCATCACTTCGGCATAACCAATCAAACGTTCACCGGAAGATGTGAGTTTGATGTTATTGCGGTCACGAATGAAGAGCTGAGTATCAAAATAGCCTTCAAGCTGTTTGATCCGCGCACTCACCGCCGCTTGTGTTAAATACAAGTTTTCAGCTGCACGCCCAAAATGGCGCACCCTTGCAACCTCAAGAAAGGTTCTAAATACTTTCACATCCATCAAATACATCTCTGTAATAAATCTGCTAACTAGCCGATCTAGGATTGTTTATCGTAAAGGCAAAAACATTTTGTTTCCTATTTTAGCCTTTTAACAATATTTTCGCGTGAGCAATAAACACTAATTTCTATCTAACCACATTACTGAGGCTGATATGTCTGAGACCGAATTCCGACACGGAAAAAAACGTTTTTATGACACCATTAAATTCCCGAGAGGGTTCGCTAAGTCGGGTGATTTTACTCTTTCAGAAGAGGAAATCCTAACCTTGTTTGGTGACACTATGCTTGCACTTGAAACTGGTGAACTAGCACCAATCAATGCAGAAGAAAAACACTTCATTAAAGTGTTGTCTCACCCTCATAAGGCAAAGTCCAAGTTAGAGCGTGTTTGGTTGAAGTACATTCAACTGGCTCGTGGACGCCGTCGCTTTCACACCCTAAACGGCTGCAAACGCGGCGACGTATCTAGGGAAGAATACGAAAGTGAGTTAGTGTTAGAAGATTAGTAAAATCGCTCAAAGTGATACCTCATCACTTTGGGCTTTTTTTTGCCTTCAAACACACATCTTCTTTGTAATTGGTAAGTTTAGCCAACCTATCCATTTTTACCAATATTTATATACAATTCATAGCGATAGCGTGACTAAAACACAGCTCTCGTTCAATCTTATGGGTATTCATCCCACTGAGATTCATCGTTCTTCATCCTGCCCCTGTCTTTTATCACGATAGCGCTCCATTGCCATCATTATTTTTCTAGTTTCAACTATACGCTCAACGCTTGTTTATACTCGAAACACGTTAATGCACCAAAATTCGTCAATGGTTCGAGCGATGCCATTGTTGCAATAATCGTATCAAGGCATAGAAACACACCAACCCTTTCAGGTGCTGAATTAGATCAACATTGCTGTATATGACAAACGTATTAATCTTGTTTAACGCCACCAAATATCCATACAATAATTGTGCAATTTTGAGAGTTCCAGTCACAGTTACGACGAAAAAAGCAAAAACTTGACCTAAAACAATAGCGGAACTGGATAACTTATTTTATAATGCGAATTAATGTTTCAGAACACTATAAAATTTTATTTCTAGGGGCAAAATCAATGAGACTTATTCCATTAAGCAACAAAGCTAAAGTAGGTAAATGGGCTGCTCGTCATATCGCAGATTCAATCAACAAGTTCGCTCCAACGGCTGAGCGTCCATTTGTACTAGGTCTTCCTACTGGTAGCACACCTCTAACTACTTACGCTGAGCTAATTGAACTTTACAAAGCTGGCGAAGTAAGCTTCAAGCACGTTGTAACATTCAACATGGATGAGTACGTTGGTATCGAACCAAACCACCCAGAATCTTACCGCACATTCATGCACGAGAACTTCTTCAACCACGTTGATATCCAAGCAGAAAACATCAACCTGCTAGACGGCAAAGCTGAAGATATCGATGCTCACTGTGCAGCATACGAAGAGAAAATCCGTTCATACGGCAAAATCAACCTGTTCATGGGCGGCGTAGGCATCGACGGTCACATCGCATTCAACGAACCAGGTTCTTCTCTATCTTCACGCACTCGTATCAAAACGTTGACTGAAGACACTCGTATCGCGAACTCTCGTTTCTTCGATGGCGACATCAACCAAGTTCCTAAATACGCACTAACTATCGGTGTTGCGACTCTTCTAGATGCAGAAGAAGTGATGATCCTTTCTCTAGGCCACAACAAAGCTCAAGCGCTTCAAATGGCTATCGAAGGTTCTGTAAACCACATGTGGACTGTTACAGCTCTACAGATGCACCGTAAAGCTATCATCGTTGCTGATGAGCCAGCTCAACAAGAGCTAAAAGTTAAGACTCTACGCTACTTCCAAGAGCTAGAAGCTGAGAACATCCAAGACCTATAATTCCTATAGTCTTGAATAGCAGGGCGTTTTTATAAAGAGAGCGTCTTGAATAGAAAAAGCCACTGAATGTGGCTTTTTTTGTGCCTGCTGCTTTTGTATTTAATGGGAAGATATTTCGGATATTTTTTAGAAGCACAAAAACAACAAAGCGATTTCTCCAACGAGAGAAACCGCCATCATTTTAATCTTTGTATTGAAACGAACGAACAGCTACAAGTTATGTAGGATGTGAAACAAGATAAGCAGAGCTGCAAACTAGAGCTAAGAGCTCAGCGCGTTATCTCGGCATAAGGTCGTGATAATGTCAGTGATAGCTAATACGATCGTCGACTTCACCTTTTGATTATGTCGCCCCAAGAACATTTCAAGCATTGGGCCAGACATCGTTTCCACCATCTCCGCGTCATATTCGATAGGCATAATACGCTGAATCGCGTGCACCTTGTTGAGCTCAAATATCACATCAACTTCTGTAAAGCTGGTGTCTTCACCCTGTATTTTCGCCCACTCTTTCAAGGTAACGAAAACCTCTAGATCGTCGTAGAGTTCTTTACTGATCACGCCAAGTCCGAGTAGCAACTTAGCACGAATCATGATCTCGCCTAACGGCCCACCACTGTTGAGAAGTGGCTCGACAACGAACTTAATTGCAGTGTCGTCTTTCTTAAAGATGTTTTTTAATACGGCATCTACCGTGTCGTCCAATGCATCATAAGCAGCCATTAGGCAGGCGCTAGCACTCTCAGCTTCCGAAAGGGCTTCGAGTAATTCAGTTTCATGGCTTGTTTGTATTGGCATAACGGCTCGACAATAAGAAAGTGCCACTGGTGTGGCACTTTGATGGTTTATCATTTCAATGCTAGATAAGCTTCTTCCGCTAGTTTAACAACTTCTGAGTCACTATTCAGCTCAGAATAATGCGCTAATGTCTCAGCAAAGCCTTTTTCTGCGAACATTGCTTGAAGTTCAACCGCTTGTGGGTCGTCTTCGTTCTTGTAATGGAACGCAGCAGCGATTGCTTTTACTAGGTGAGCATTCGGTAGGCCGTACTCTAATGTACCGTTTAGAGGCTTAACTAGGCGGTCTTGCGGGCTCAGTTTACGAATTGGCTGACGACCAACGCGGTCTACTTCATCACGTAGGAACGGGTTAGCAAAACGACCTAGAATCTTTTGGATGTAGGCAGCGTGTGCTTCTGGATCAAAGCCGTAACGCTTAATCAGAACCGCACCACTCTCTTCCATCGTCGCTGTTACTTCAGCGCGGATTACGTCATCTTCGATAGAGTCTTTAATAGTCTCATGACCTGCAAGCACACCAAGGTATGCCGTTACCAAGTGACCTGTGTTTAGCGTGAACAGTTTACGCTCAACGAAAGCCATTAGGTTATCAGTGCATTCCATTCCTGGGATGTTTGGAATCTCACCTTTGAATTGTGTTTGATCTACGATCCACTCGCTGAACGTTTCAACCGTTACCGCTAGAGGATCTGTTTCGCCCGCTTCTGCCGGTGGAACAATACGGTCAACCGCAGAATCAACAAAGCCAATGTGCTCTTCAGTGAACGCTTTCATTTCATCAGAAAGGTGCTCTAACACGGCTGCTTTTAATTGGCTAGTACCGCGAACCATGTTCTCTGCCGCGATGATGTTCATTGGTGCAGTGTTGTTTGCTGCTGCACGCTTTTCAATGCCTTGAGCGATAGACTTAGAGATGATTTTAAGAACCGTAGGGCCCACTGCAGTCGTCACAAGATCAGACTCAGCAATGCAATCTACTACTGCGCTTGTCGCTGAGTTTACTGCTGTCACGTTCTTAACAACTTCGACAACACACTCTTCGCCAACAATCTTAACTGGGTATTCTTGGCGTTCAATTAACGCATTTACAACCGTTTCATTTACGTCAGCAAACGTAACCTTCATACCAGCATCAGAAAGAAGCTTACCAATGAAACCACGACCGATATTACCTGCACCAAAATGTAACGCTTTCATAATTTTGACCTTATAAATATTTGAATCTAGATAGCTAACTGCTCAACAACATGCCTTGACGATGTGCCCTAGGCATTAAGCAGTAAGCTATTCAGACTGAATCTTGTTAGAAAGATTAAGACCGAAAATGAGGCCAGTAGGGGGATACCGGCCTCCTTCACTCAGGAGCTTGACTAGAGCTTTTTAGTTTCCGTTGAGAATACGTAGAACATCAGCAGGGTTTGTTGTGTTCTGTAGGCATTCCACAGCTTCTTCATCATCGAGTGAATTGGTAATAGCCATCAGCACCATGTTGTGCTCATCGCCTTGTGCGGCAATACCGATAACCATCTTCGCGATATCATCTTCATCTTCGCCCCACTGAATACCTTCAGGGTACTGACAGAAAACGATGCCGGTTTTTTGTACGTACTGTTTCGCTTCGATTGTGCCGTGTGGTACTGCGATAGACTCACCTAGGTAAGTAGACACAAGCTCTTCACGAGCAAACATGCCATCTACATATTCTGGTGATACGTTGCCAAGTTTTACTAATTGTTCGCCAGCAAACTTGATTGCGTCTTCTTTTTGAGTCGCTTTAAGGCCAAGGAAGATGCTGTCGTCTGTCAGTGCAAGCTTGTTGCCTTCTTGTGCTGGAGCTGCAGCAGGCGCCGGAGCTTCTACTTTCGCTTCACCACTTTGAGCATCGACAAGTTCAGCAACTAGTTGGTCGTATACACCGCCGTCTAGGAAGTTGCTTAGAGACATATGCATCGCACCTGGCACAGTGCTACGAGCACGGTCTGTTAGGTCTTTGTGCGTAATAACGATTTGTGAATCAGCCGGTAGGTTGTTGATTGCGTAGTTGGTCACTTCAATGTCTAGGCCAGCTGTTGCTACTTTCTTACGTAGTAGACCCGCACCCATTGCACTTGAACCCATACCCGCATCACACGCTACATAAACTGCTTTTACATCCGCTAGGTTTACGTTTGCTTCTGATGCTGCACCTTTAGAAGACGCTTTCATGTCTTTCATTTGTGCAGAAGCTTTCTCTAGTGAATCTTCCTCATCATCTTGCGCTGATGTTTTAAGAAGGATTGACGCTACAACAAACGATACTGCCGTTGCTGCGATAACCGATAGAATCACGCCGATGTAAGAGCCTTTTGGCGTCATCAGTAAGACTGCGAAGATAGAACCTGGAGATGCTGGAGAGATAAGGCCAGAATCGAACACTACGTTAGTGAATACACCCGCCATACCACCTGCGATTACCGCAAGAATTAGACGTGGGTTCATTAGAACGTAAGGGAAGTAAATTTCGTGGATACCACCTAGGAAGTGGATGATAGATGCACCAGCAGCAGATTGCTTCGCGCTACCTTTACCAAACACCATGTAAGCAAGTAGAAGACCAAAACCAGGACCTGGGTTTGCTTCGATTAAGAAGAAGATTGAACGACCAATCTCTTCAGATTGCTGGATACCTAGTGGAGAGAAGATACCGTGGTTGATTGCGTTATTTAGGAATAGAATTTTCGCAGGTTCAACAAAAATAGATGCTAGAGGTAATGCACCTGCTTCTACCATTGCGTTTACGCCAGCAGCAAGTCCGCCAGATAGAATCTTAACCGCAGGACCAATCACGATGAACGCGATGATCGCACAGATCATGCCGATGATACCCGCAGAGAAGTTATTCACTAGCATTTCGAAACCACTCTTCACTTTACCGTGAACAGCTTCATCGAATTTCTTAATTGCGATACCACCTAGTGGACCCACAATCATTGCACCCATGAACATTGGGATATCAGTACCAACGATAACACCCATTGTCGTGATGGCACCTACTACCGCACCGCGGTCACCACCAACCATTTTACCACCGGTGTAACCAATCAATAGTGGCAATAGGTATGTAATCATAGGGCCAACCATTGATGCTAACGTTTCGTTAGGCCACCAACCGGTTGGGATGAATAGTGCAGTAATGAAACCCCACGCAATAAATGCGCCGATGTTTGGCATTACCATATTGGATAAGAAACGACCAAAGTTTTGAACCTTAATCTTTGCTTCTGGTGATAACATAGGTAGAACCCCGTAATGTATTGGTTGGTCAAATGACCGAAAGTGTGTACTCAAAAGTCGATTAAAATGTATCACAACATTTCCAAAATGCACCTTAGCCCAACTTTCGTGACAACCATCACACACGAAAAGCACTTTAGGGTTAACAAGAGCACTTTAGATCACAAAAACACCATGAATTTAAATTACAAAGCCAAATTAATGAGAATAAATATCATTAACACAAGATATAGATCACACTTTATTTTGTAATACTTAAAAATAAATAGTGATCAAAATCACACTTAATAAAATATAGCATCTAAGATCTATATAAACCGTATAAAAGAACATCGTGTCACGTATAGAAAATATGCATCCAGATGAGCAGAATGGCTAATCATGTAATTTAATTACAGAAAGAGCCACATTTCCCACAAAATCAAAATCAGACATGACTTTCTACTAAAAACATAGACCAGTGAGCAGCAGTTGGCATTAGTAGATGTGATATGGTACTCGCCTGTGCTATCACATCATGTATCTCACCAAAACCCATCAGCGGATCACTCTGCTATTTGAGAAAAGACTATGTCAGACAAAATTTCCACATCCGCACTCGCTAAACAAAAAGGCATAGAAGCTAAAACTTTATTTAGCGATCTAAAAACAGCGGGTTATATCGTGCGCTCACAAGAGCGCTGGGTTCTTACAGAACGAGGAGAAAGCTTTGGTGGGGAATATGTCGAACATAAGAAGTTCGGTGTCTTTATTGTCTGGCCAGAGAAACTTCTTATCGATTTGGATTCATTCTCAGGAAAAACACTCACCGCCACCCAGCTTGGCAGTGCCTTTCAACTCAGCGCAAAGAAAATCAACTTACTGCTCAACGAGCTTGGTTGGATAACAAAAGAAGAAGACGGTTGGCATGTCACCTCTACAGGCTTAAAAGCCGGAGGTGAACAAAGAGAAGACAAAGCGACTCAAAACTTATTCGTGGTATGGCACGACTCATTGGTTCGCAATAAACGTTTAAAGCAGTCTGTTGTTGAATTCCTAGGGCATGATGCTGAAAGCCACTCGACCGATGTGTCATTCTCCAGTTTTCGTCAGAAATTTGAGGCGAAGCACCGAAGCTTAGACGGGCATTATGTTCGATCAAAGGGAGAGCTGATCATTGATAACTGGCTTTATATGGCAGGAGTGGTCCATGCGTACGAGCGTCCGCTTCCGATATCAAAAGAAGTGATCAGCGATTTTTATCTACCAAGTGGCAAAGTATACATCCAGTTCTGGGGAACTGATTCTGCGCCAATCGCCGAAAATAAACGTGAAGCTACGAGAAAAATCTATGAAGAGCATGGTTTTGGTTTAATCGAAATCACGCCAGAAGATATCCCCAACCTAGACAGCGTACTTCCGCCATTATTGCGCCAATATGGTATCAAAGCGTACTAAGCTACTGAATCTAGAGATTCCACCTCCATTAAGATCACACTTATTGAATCATTATGGACATTATTAACCATAGTGATTTGATATGTTCGCTATTTTTCCCGAGTCATTCTTCTATTATCTTACACCCATCGACTTGAGCTACCGCAGATACTCGATTTATTGGGGCATGTTCGATAACTATTTAGACGTTCAATCTATTGAGATTCGTTTAAATTGGTTATCCGTTTATTGTTGACGTAACTGAACATAAAACCCTACAACATTTATTATTGATAGATATTAGGATTCAACATGACTCATCCAATCATTACTGATCTAAACACTCGTTACACAGCTAAAAAATACGATGCAGAAAAGCGCATCTCTGCGGAAGACATGGAAGTAATCAAAGAAGCACTTCGCTTGTCAGCTTCTTCTATCAACTCTCAGCCTTGGAAATTCATCATCATTGAGAGTGACGCAGCAAAACAACGCTTCCACAATACTTTCGAAAACATGTTCCAATTTAACCAACCACATGCGAAAGAAGCGTCACACACGATCCTGTTTGCTCACGATCCTAAGTACACTAAAGAGAAATTCGCGAAGCGTGCTGATACAGAAGTAAGCTCTGGTCACTTACCAGCTGAAATGTACGAGCAATTCTTAGGTGCTTACGCATTCGCAGAAATGAACACAGACGAAACAGGTTTCAACGGTAACTGGACTAAGTCTCAAGTTTACATCGCACTAGGTAACACACTGCACACACTAGCTCGTCTAGGTATCGCTTCAACACCTATGGAAGGTGTAGATGCAGCTATGATCAGCGAAGAGTTTGCTGACGAACTAGAAGGTCACGTTGTTGATGTAGCTCTAGCTATCGGCTACCACAAAGACGGCGAAGACTACAACTACGGCAAGCCAAAAGCGCGCCTAGCTCTTGATGAAGTCGTTACAACACTTTAGGGCGTGTTGATGTGACAGAGCCCTAACCGCAGGGGTATCAGGCAAGAAAACCTCGATAAACAAGAACAAAAAAAGCCAGTCAACAGACTGGCTTTCTTGTATTCATCTTAGTGCGATAAGCACATTGCGTTTAAGTAAAGGCGAACATTAACCGATAAACGAGATGTAACCCTGAAGGATAATCAGGTTAACGATATCGATAAAGAAGGCACCAACAATTGGCACCACCATGAACGCCTGTGGTGAAGGACCAAAACGGTTCACCAAAGAGCCCATGTTCATTACCGCTGTTGGTGTTGCACCTAGGCCGAAACCACAGTGACCACCTGCCATAACCGCTGCGTCGTAGTTAGAACCCATTACTTTGAACGTCACAAAGTAAGAGAAGATACCTAACACAACCGCCTGAACCGCCAGGATAACCAAGAACGGAATCGCAAGGTCAAATATGTTCCAAAGCTTAAGGCTCATTAGCGCCATTGCTAGGAACAGTGACAATGACACCGTACCAAGAATATCGACCGTTTCGCTGTCAGTCTTATGCAGCTTAGTCACTTCAAACACGTTAGTGATGAAAACACCGATAAACAACGCGTAAACGAAGTCAGGAATCATCAACCAAGAAATTTCAAAAGTCGCCACCCACTGCTCTAGGTACTTCGCACCCGTGATACAGATAAGAAGGATGAACAACACTTCAATCACCTTCTTCGCCGTCACTTTGTCTTCTTCATACTCGTTGTAAGTAACAAGTTCAGGGAAGCGTTCATGTGTTTGCGTGCCAGTGCCGTACTCAGATTCAAGCTGGTTTTTATCAATCAGCTTTTGCGCCACTGGGCTACCGATAATACCACCGATGATCAAACCAAAGGTCGCTGAAGCCATCGCGATTTCTAGCGTATTTGCAATGCCAAACGTGTCTGCAAAAGTTTGAGACCAAGCCGCGCCTGTGCCGTGACCGCCCGAAAGGGTGATAGAGCCAGCAATCAAACCCATCAAGGGTTCAAGGCCTAGTGCCGTAGCTAAGGTTACGCCTACACCGTTTTGGATAATGATGTAAACCGACGCTACCCCTAAGAATAGGAATACCTTAGCACCACCTTTTATCAGCTGCGTGTAGTTCGCCGCAAGACCGACCGTTGCAAAGAACATCAACATAAACGTGTTCTGCAGGGGCAAGGAAAACTCAAGATCAAGGCCGTTAAAGTGCAGGGCTGTAATAGCAAAAGCGACAATCAAGCCGCCGACAATGGGCTCTGGAATGTTGTACTTTTTGAGAATCGGAAGCTTTGCATTGACGAAATGACCTAGAAACAAAACACTAATCGCGATTAGGAAGGATTCTAGTGGTCCAATTGAAATTAATTGATTCATATAACCTCTATTTTTTTACGTTCTCATCTTCCCTAATGAGTCTAGTTTTATCTGTAATTATTTGTGCTGCTCTACCTATATTTATACAAACTGGAGAGAAAGTGTGGATTCGAAAAGCGAACACATTACTGCGATCGCTTAGTACCATGTTAGTAGCACGTTAACTTTTATAGGAGATAAAAGGATTTGTGACAACAGTCACCTCCTAAAAGTTGAAAACGGCGTGAGTATCTATGCCGCTGACTCTGCTTTCTTAATACCTAAAAAAGCAAAAGGAGCTATTTCTAGCTCCTCTTTCATCACCATCGCTGGTAATTAGAATTTTTTCGGTGCGTAACCAGTCATAACCTCAATGCGAAGTTCTTTACCGATCTTCGTCATTGGGTGAACAATTACGAGTCCTTTAACAGACTTTTTAAGTTTACCCATATCCGCTTGCTCAGCCTTAGTGATCTCACGGCTAAATGGCATATCAACCAGAGACTTACGCTCTTGGTTCACATCATAGCTTTCTTTGTGTTTAAGCTGGGCAATTTTCTTAGTTAGCTTCTTAATCTCTTCCTCGAACTGACGAACAACAGGACGATCATTACGAGTTTTAGCAGCATCTAACTTGTGGCGACACTTGTCTAGACGGTTGTTAATTTGTTGAAGTTCGTTTTTAACACTCATAATAATTTCCTAAGATTAAACAAGCCAATTCGGATTGGGGCGCGGAGTATAGCACAAGGGTTGTGTTGAACCGAAATTTATCTGTTAATTACCAATAGAAACGAATCACATCGACACCGCTCATTCAGCTTACTTATTCTTTGTGGCGAATCTCTAAGCGGATTATTCATTGATAGGATAGCGCCTACTTCAAAAATTGCAGTCCTCGATGCATCAAAATTCCGTCTAAACTTATACTCTAACGCAATAACTAAATCAGGGTACACAGCTTGGAGTTGTTACCCCCAGCACGACTCTGAATCGCAACGTAATCACAAGGATAGCCGATGACATTATTGAAACGAACATTGACCTGCAGCCTAGTCCTGAGTGCAATGTTTGCCACAACTTATGCATCTAGTGAACAAACCACCCAAAGTAACCTGCTCGTCGAATACTCTACACCGCAAAATACCGAAGAAGAGCAGCTCAAACGAGAGATTCAAAGCAGCGGCGTTAATGACACCGTGGTCGACCTATCAAACCAACTGTTCATGTTTGAGAAGCCATTAACCATTCAATATGGCGGGGAAGAAGGACCACTCTACGATCCACAAAACCATCAAGTGCTGATCCCTTATAGCTTTTACGCTGAGTCACTCAATTATTTCGAGAAGAACCAATACGAAAAAGAGTATGGGAAATCTGCGCAAACCGGCGCTATTGATACCTTGCTGCACACTCTGCTGCACGAAGCTGGGCATGCGTATATCGAAGATCAGAACATTGCCATATTGGGTAAAGAAGAAGATGCGGTTGATAACCTAGCAACCGTGCTACTGCTTAACTACGTAGAGCATGGGGCTGATGCCGCTATCAGCGCTGCTGACATGTTCGCTTTCGAGTCGGAAGACCGCCCTGAGTATTACGACTTGGGGGAATACATCGATGAGCACAGTTTCGACCTGCAGCGTTACTTCTCCACATTATGCTTGGTGTATGGCAGCGATCCTGATGCCTATAAGAGCTTGCTCGATGAAGTGGAAAATGACTATTTGAAAGACAGAAAAGAGTTCTGCGTTGAGCACTTTGATGTGATCAATGAAAATTGGCATCAGTATTTAAAAGAGAGTGACGATACTTAGATACTTAGATACTTGAAGGTTAGTGTCGAGAACGAGACAAAACGGCTTTGGAATCAAATTCCAAAGCCGTCACTCGACAGGTGTGGTTAAGTCTTACGAGTTAAGAGCTTAAACCCTAGACCTTCACTTTATACTTCAGATCTTGAGCTTCATCGCCGGTCATGCCTCGAAATCCCCAGCAGTGCGATGGCTGCTCCTTAATGGTGATTTCAATATCAATTGGAGAGATAGCTAACTGCTTCTCTATCTCAGAAAATATCTTCTTGATTAGACGCTTTTTGGTGTTTACCGCTCGACCTTCCATCATATTTATCTCAATGACAGTATAGGCTTCTGTTCTTCCTTCTGGGTAAAAGAAGTCATCTCGTTCCAATGGCATAAATCGATGTGCTCGCTTGTCATCAGGTAAACCCATTTCACTGTTCAAGCACTGCTGCAACACATTAGAGAGCTGCAACTTAATTGGATTTAAGCACTCTTTGATACCATAAATAACAATCATGACCATTCCTTTGATGCGATGTTAGGTATAGAAGAACGTCAGATAGAAGCATCGTCTGGCGACTACCCATTCGCTTACTATTTGTTCATATATTACCTAATGACGCGCATGAGAAAAGGTAAAAACAATGAATTTATGAACAGGTGCAACAAAATACCTATCCCTTTGCAAACATAAGCCGAAGCGAATTGATCGAACACCACCCTCCCCGCGTATATCTTCTCAAATCACATTTGAACTAAGGAGTGCTATGTGCCGAATTCACCTAGGAAGACCACACGGACAAACGCCGAACCAGAAACACCCGTAGAGTCTTCTCTGGAGCTCGCAGTGTTTCCCCTCCCCATCTTCCTTCTACCGGGAGGCAGACAAAGACTGCGCATTTTTGAGCCAAAGTACCTCGCGATGGTTGCTCACGCAGCGCAGGGCGATGGTTTCATTATCGCCACTCAAGATAACTCTAACTCTGAGCATCTTAGTTCTTGGGGAACAAAAGTGACAATCGTCGACTTCAATATGTCGGACGACCAGATCTTAGAAATTGATGTCGAAGGCGAAAAGTTGGTGCAATTGCATGGTTCGTTTCGAGACGACGATGAACTGATTAAAAGCCAATTCAGCTTGTTGCCTCACTGGCCTACCGATGAATATAAAGTGCCCAACGTGTTTACCGCATTTTTGGTTCAGTTGTTTCGCGACCACGATTCGATAAGAACACTCTATCCCACTCCTGATTTTGAGAGCCCACAATGGATCTGTGCGCGATTGCTCGAAATGATGCCTATCCCACTGGAAAAGAAAACAGAATTTACTGAGCCAGCCAGTTTTCCGTCTCTAGTTCCTTTTTTGAATCAAATCATTACGGGGCAATAAGCACTTTTCTTCACTATAATTTTGTATAGTGGAAATTAATTTAAATTAAAGTGATCCCGACTTTCTCCTTTCACGTAGTGCCTATCAAATTCGCATGATGGTTAGTTACTATGCAAGTGGAAAGCAGAAGTTCAGGGAACGGCAAGGAGCATGTCATTATTCCCGATAACAAAGTACCTACAGACAACAAAGTACCGACAGAGCTCTCGAGCTGGTTGGTGTTGGTTGGTACCGACCGAGACAAGCAGGCATTCACCTGTTTGTTTAAGTTCTTCGCTCCTAAGATTAAGCGTTTTGGCATTAGTAAGTTAGGCGGCGAAGCGGCTGCCAACGAGCTAGTTCAAGACACGATGACTAATGTTTGGAAGAAAGCACATCTCTACAATGTAGATAAAGGCGCTGCGACCACTTGGGTCTACACGGTAATGCGTAATGCAGCGTTCGACATGTTGCGTAAAGTGAAAGCGAAAGCCGAACAAACGATAGCCGACGATATCTGGCCGATAGATGCGATGGTAGCCGAATCTCAAAGTGAAGATTTGCCATTCGGTGATCATTTGATGAGCCGACACGTTATGACTCAAATAGAGAAATTGCCTCTTGCTCAGAAAACCATCGTCAAAGGCGTCTATTTTCAAGAGCTCTCTCAAGAGCAACTCGCTCAGCAACTTGGCGTCCCACTTGGAACTGTGAAATCACGTCTGAGACTCGCTTTAGCCAAATTAAAAGTTCACATGGGGGAACAAGACCATGATTAAACATCACCCAAACGCGGCAATCTTGAAAGACTTCGTCGATGGCACGCTGGCTGATTCAGTTTCTTTGATTGTTTCTAGCCATGTAGAACTGTGTGAACACTGCCAACAACAAGTTAAGCAGCTTACCGCTGAAGCGGCGAATAGTGCATTTGACGCAGAGCCAGTCTTCTCAAATGAAGATCTAGACAACTTCTCAATGGACGACATGGACTTTGATTTTGACGCGATTGAGCAAATCACAGCCGATGCTTCACAGTCAGTTGAAGTGACTCCAGAGGTTCAGAAAGTAACCGTCGCAGACACAACATTCACAATTCCTCGCGCCCTCAACTCAGTCGCGAGAAAGGACTGGATGAACCTAGGCAAAATTTCACGAGCAAGACTCGATTTTGCTGACGAAGCACACCACACCAGCTTGTTGCACATCGACAAAGATGGACAAGTGCCTTGTCACACCCACAAAGGCTTCGAGATCACGCTTCTTCTAGAGGGCAGTTTCGAAGACGAAATGGGCGTTTACAACAAAGGTGACTTCATCTGGTTGGATGGCAATCACACTCATCAACCGGCAACAAAAGAAGGTTGTGTCTGTTTAACCGTTTCAAGTGATGCGCTTTACTTCACAAAAGGTGTGAGCCAACTATTCAATCCACTTGGAAAATATATCTATTAACCCAGTTGCAGGCTATAAATATACAGGATGGCATAAAGCTATCCTGTATATCGTCAATACATCTGAATAAAAACAACTACGGTGTCAAAGTAAAAACACACCCAGCTCTGTAAATACGATTAGCAATGTTGAACTATAAGAAAAAGCTCAGAGCAAGAGCAAAGGAGTTGGCCAATGGAAAAGAAAATCAAAATCGGTATCAGTGCATGTGTTGCTGGACATAAAGTACGTTTCGACACAGGTCATAAACGCTCTCGTTTTTGTACAGACGACCTAGCAGACTACGTGGAATTGGAACCTGTTTGCCCAGAGATGGCTGTTGGTCTTCCAACCCCTCGTCCAACCATTCGTCAAACAAGAATGCTAGATGACATCATCCATGTTTCTCGCCCTGATGGCTCAGGTGATGTGACCAACGAACTGATCGAGTTCGGTCAAAACTACTCAAAGAAAAACCAACACATTGCTGGCTTTATTGTGTGTCAAAAAAGCCCAACCTGCGGTATGGAGCGCGTGAAGGTGTACCACCACCATGGTCGCGGCTCTGAATCGACTGGCGTAGGCATGTTCACCCAACAAATTATGGACGGTAACCCGTTACTCCCCGTTGAAGAAAACGGTCGCCTTAACGATCCCATTTTGCGTGAAAACTTCATGACTCGAGTATTCACATACCAAAAATGGCTCGATCTTGTGGATGAAGGTGTGACCAAACACAAACTGATTCAGTTCCACAGCGCCCACAAGTACCTCGTCATGTGTCACCACGTTGAGGGTTACAAAAGCTTAGGCAAACTGCTAGCGGGTAATGACTTAGAAATCGACGAATTGGCGGCTCAATACATCGAGGGCTTGATGACAGCATTGTCACATCACGCGAATCGAGGCAGTCACGCCAATACGCTGCATCATTTGCAGGGTTACTTTAAGAAACAACTGAGTAGCGCCCACAAACAAGAGTTGACCAACCAAATTGCAGCTTTTCGAGAAGGTGTTATCCCACTGTTAGTGCCGCTGACACTGATCAATCACTACCTGATGGAATACCCGAACGAATACCTAGAATCACAGGTTTACCTAAACCCGCACCCTCAAGAACTTAAACTGAGATACGGATATTGAGCGACATACTATGGATACGACGAGACCTGCGGATTCTCGATAACCCAGCGCTCGTCTCGGCAGTTGAAAACGGCGTAACAATCGCCGTTTTCATTTCAACTCCTCAAACGTGGCAGCAGCACCACCTTGCGCCAATCAAAGCTGATTTTATCTATCGTCATCTAAAACAACTCGATTCCCAGCTCGCTGAATTCGGGATAACGTTGCTTCACCTAAAAGCGACCGATTTTGACGACCAATCCAATCAACTCATCGATCTATGCCAGCAGCTTGATGCCAAGTGCGTCTACGCTAACTCTGAACCAGAGGTCGATGAACAAGCTCGCGATAAAAAGCTGATTTCAAGCGGCCTAAACCTGAAGATCAGCGATTGTGACGTTATGCTGCCACTCGGTAGCGTTCTCAACAAACAAGGCGAGATGTTCAAAGTCTTTACGCCCTTTAAGAACGCTTGGTTAAAAGAAGTTCAGGTGAAAGGCATCATCTGCAGTCCAGCTCCTGTCGAGTCAGCTGAACGTTCACAAACACAGCTTCCTGACGACTTACAAGCCTTAACCCTCTCTGCTGACTATGATTTCGATTTTCCGCGTGTTGATTCGAGTCGCTGGCCATTAAGCCAAGATGTATTGGGCAATGTGATCCCCAATTTCTTAGGCAATAAAGTCAACGACTACGCACGTCTGAGAGATATTCCCTCAGTTAAAGGAACATCGGGGCTATCACCTTATTTAGCGATTGGCGCCGTGAGCCCACGTTGGTTAGCGATTCAATTGATTCAGCAGCAACCCGATCTGTTATTTGATACGCAATTACCGGCCTTTTGTTGGCTCAATGAATTGATTTGGCGAGATTTTTATAAGCATTTGATGTTCCACCACCCTAAACTGGTCAAAGGTGCTAACTTTCAGCAAAAATACAATGGTTTAGATTGGTATCACGATCATCCTAGCTTCAAAGCTTGGTGCGAAGGAAAAACAGGATATCCATTGGTTGATGCCGCAATGCGTCAACTGGTTGAAACGGGCTGGATGCACAACAGACTAAGAATGGTGGTGGCAAGCTTCCTAACCAAGCACCTGCTTATTGACTGGCGTTGGGGCGAGCGTTTCTTTATGTCGCACCTTATCGACGGAGACTTTAGTGCCAACAATGGTGGCTGGCAGTGGGCTTCAAGTACTGGCTGTGATGCTCAACCTTACTTCCGAATTTTCAATCCAATCACTCAGAGTGAAAAGTTTGATCCAAAAGGAATTTTTATTCGTAAGTACATACCAGAGCTGCAAAATATCCCAGATAAGCATGTACATTTCCCACATGACTTTATCGCTAAAAACGGAATAGACAGCGAATACTGGCAACCCATCGTTGAGCATAAAGAAGCACGATTGAGAGCCTTAGCCTTCTTCAAATAATTAGAGTGAATATTATGGATAACTCTCTATGGCTTGATAACTTTCTCAACATGTATCGAGAACTCGGAACCGACAATTTCGACGTGCTTAAGACGGTTTATCACCCTGATATTGAATTCCAAGATCCGCTGCATCATGTCAGCGGTATTTCGGCGCTTACGCACTACTTCGAGAACCTCTACACCCAAGTAACCAGCTGTTACTTTCATATCGAACACACTTTCGAAGCGAACGACGAAGCTTCCGTTTACTGGACGATGCAATTTGCTCACAAGCAATTAAATGGGCAAAAGCCAATCGAAGTACAAGGACACAGCCATCTCAAGATGCTCGACGGTCAAGTGATTTACCACAGAGACTACCTCGACGTCGGTTCTATGTTGTATGAACACATTCCAGTACTGGGCTGCGCGATAAAATCCATCAAAAAGAGAGCGAGTCGATAATGCGTATTATGATTACAGGCGCGACCTCAGGTATCGGCCAATCCCTAGCTAAAGATTACGCTCAGCAAGGGCATCAGGTGATTGCTTGTGGCCGCAACTCAGACAAGCTGCAAGCCTTAGTTGACTCGCACGAGACAGACGTCGCGCATTCATCAATTTCACCGCTCTGTTTCGATCTGACTGATTACCACAACTTCCCAGAACTCGACCAAGACAAGCCGCTCGATCTGCTGATTTTAAATGCGGGTGATTGTGAGTACATCGACGACCCAGTGAATTTTGATGCCGAGCTTTTTGAGCGCGTCATCAACATAAACCTAATTTCAATTGGCTACGCCCTTAAAGCTTGGTTAAAAAACATCAAGCCCGGCGGCCGTTTGGTTTTAGTCAGCTCCAGCGCCAGCTTTTTACCTTTGCCAAGAGCCGAGGCTTATGGCGCTTCAAAGGCAGCCCTCACCTACTTAGGCAGAACACTTTCGGTTGATCTGGCAACGCACAACATTCATGTCTCAATTGTGCACCCTGGCTTTGTTGAAACGCCATTAACCGAGCGAAATACGTTCTCTATGCCTATGATTATTAGTAGTGAGGCCGCAACTCAGCGAATCGTAAATGGTATCGCTCAAGGAAAGAGTGAAATTGATTTCCCAAGACGATTCATCATGTTGATGAAGCTACTAAGAATGCTTCCAACTCCAGTTTGGCAAAAACTCGCTTCAAGGATGGTATAACAATGAAGAAAATCGCCATTATTGGTTCAGGTATCTCTGGACTCACTTGCGCGCATATATTAGATAAGCACCACGACGTAACAGTATTCGAAAAGAATGATTACGTTGGGGGGCACACCGCGACCGTTGATATTGAACATCAAGGCTCGGCGTTTTCGATAGATACAGGTTTCATCGTATTCAACGATCGAACCTACCCGAATTTCAATCAGCTTCTAGAACAACTCGATGTCGAAAGGCAACCGACTGAGATGAGCTTCAGCGTCCACAACACGACGACCAAGTTTGAATACAACGGCCACAGCATTAATTCGTTATTCGCGCAGAGGAGCAACATCTTCAAACCTCAGTTCTGGTCTTTAGTGTCTGACATTCTCAAGTTCAACAAACTGTGTAAGGCTCAGTTTGAAAGCAATGAATTCACACCAGACGTTACCCTCGGCAGCTTCCTACGCGATAATCAATTTTCCGACTTTTTCAGCCAGCACTATATCCTACCGATGGGCGCGGCGATTTGGTCGACAAGCTTGGAAGAGATGGAAGAGTTTGAGCTCAAGTTCTTCATTCAGTTTTTCTACAACCATGGATTGCTCGATATCGCGAACCGTCCTCAGTGGTATGTGATTCCAAAGGGATCGCGTTCTTATGTTGAAATCATCCTTTCACGCCTAAGTAAGACTGTTGCACTGAATACATCGATTAAACAAGTGACTCGCCAAGAAACAGGCGTCACGATTGAATTTGAAGATGGCAGCGCACAAGGTTTCGACGAAGTAATATTTGCCTGCCACTCAGACCAAGCCTTACGCTTGCTTGGTGATGCAACAGAACAAGAGCAACAGGTACTGGGCGAGATCCCATACAGCCGCAATGAAGTGGTTCTGCACACCGATACTCGCTTGTTACCAGACAGAAAACTGGCTTGGGCAAGCTGGAACTACATGTTGGATGGCGACAGTAAACGACCTGCCTGTGTCACGTACAACATGAACATTCTGCAAGGCATCGAAAGCCAAGACACCTTCTGTGTCACCTTGAATCAAAGCGAAGCCATCGACCCAGAAAAAATTATTCGCAGCTTTGTTTATCATCACCCGGTACTTAATTCGAACACGGTCGAAGCTCAGCACAAGCGTGAGCAAATCTGTGGCAAAAACCAGACGCACTTTGCTGGCGCTTATTGGTATAACGGCTTCCATGAAGACGGTGTCCACAGTGCACTCGATGTGACCAAACGCTTCGGTTTAGATTTGAGTACGAGTTCCGCGCTATGAACAGTCAAACCCTGACACCCGAGATGGGGATCGCATCCGAAAAGAGTGAAGAGCTCAGCGGTATCTATTGGGGTAACGTCAGACATCGCCGCTTTGGCGACATCACTCATGAGTTCAGCTATCAGCTGTATATGATGGGGTTAGATCTTGATGAGCTGCCCCAAACCACAGCGCGCAGTGCGCTGTTCGGAACTCGTTGGTACAACCCGATTCGCTTTGTCGAATCGGATTATCTCGCTGAAAAAAAAGAAAATGTCACCACGGATGAACCAAAATCACTTAAGCAACGTATAGCTTCCAAAGTGCAACAACTTGGTGGGGTTTGGTCTGATTCAAGCCGTGTGACGATGCTGGCTCAGTGCCGCTGTTTAGGCATCTACTTCAGCCCAATCAACTGTTTCTTCTGTTATGACGAGACTGGAGATTGTAAGTACATGTTGGCTGAGGTGAGTAACACGCCTTGGCGAGAAAGACACTACTATCTCATCGACATGCACCAAGAATTGAAGGTAAAAAAAGAGTTTCACGTTTCGCCGTTCATGGATTTGAACATGACTTATTTTTGGAAGATTAAGCCACCAGCGAAACGCACGTTAGTTCACATCGAAAGCCGCCGAGACGACAAGCTTTTCGATGCGACACTGGCTCTGACGAAGCAGTCAGTAACCAAGACAAACATTAGACGAACGGTATTCAAGATTCCGGCGATGACGATAAAAGTCGTGATGGGAATTTATTATCAGGCTCTCAAATTATTCCTGAAAAAAGTACCGTTTGTGGCGCATCCAGACTCAACGTCTTAAGCGCACATGAAAGAACTCAATTGAAGCTTGGGTTCGCTCCAATCAAGGAGCAGAACTCAGCTTAGTTGGCACAAAATATTAGAATGAGTTATCAGCGAGGTTTACATGGAACAGCTTGCCAAACAAAACAACAATATTGAACAACAAGCTAAAGCCGTTGCTGTTTCAAGCAACTGTAAATATCGAGCTTTAATCTTCAAGGTGTTAGAAAGCCTGCAATTCGCGACGCTCGAGATCATTGAGCGCGACCAGCATTCGGTGTTCGGTGATCGAGAAGCAGACTTGAAAGGTCGAATCGTGATTCATGATGCGACCTTTTTTAGAGATGTGGTCATCAACGGCAGTATCGGCGCATCTGAAGCGTACATCGATGGTAAATGGACCAGCCCAAATCTAACGCGTGTGATTCAAATCATGGCTCGTAACCAAGCCCAATTGGATGAGCTTGATGACAAGACACAATGGATTTCTCGCATCAAAAACCTATTGCTGCGTCGTAAGAATGCCAACACCGAGCAAGGCTCTAAGCGAAATATTCTCGCCCACTACGATATTGGCAACGAGCTGTATGAGCGCTTCTTAGATAGCTCGATGCAGTACTCTTCCGCAATCTACAGCGAAGACGCAGAAACCTTGTCGAAGGCTCAACAAAACAAAATGAAAACCATCTGTGAGCGACTAGAACTGTCTGAGAAAGATAGCGTGGTCGAGATAGGCACAGGGTGGGGCGGCTTAGCCATCTTCATGGCGCAACACTACGGTTGCCACGTCACCACTACCACGATCTCAGATGCCCAACATGCACTTGCTGAACAGAGAGTAAAAGCGCTTGGTTTAACCGACAAAATCACCCTGCTCAAAGAGGATTATCGCAATCTCACTGGTGAGTATGACAAGTTGGTTTCGATCGAGATGATAGAGGCGGTCGGACATGAGTATCTACAAACCTTCTTTGAAAAATGTTCCTCGCTACTTAAGCCCTCAGGCAAGATGCTGATTCAAGCAATTACTATTGCTGACAGCCGTTACGACAAATACCGTAAAGGTGTCGACTTTATTCAGAAGTACATCTTCCCCGGCGGTTGCCTACCTTCTGTTTCAGTGATGACCCAACACCTTGCGACCAGCACCGACCTTGTGGTTCAAGAAATTGATGACATTGGCCTGCACTACGCTCGAACGCTGAATGATTGGAACATCGCCTTTGAAAATAGTTGGGAAGAGCTAGAGTCTCTCGGCTATTCAGAAGAGTTTAAACGCTTATGGACCTTCTACTTCTGCTACTGTGAAGGCGCATTCAAAGAGCGCGTGATCAGCACTCACCATGTAGTCGCAAGAAAACCTCGTTACTTTGGAGCAAAAGATGAAGCGGTTTTGGATTATTAATCTCGTACTGTTTCAAGCGACCTGGGTTTGCAGTGCTTTCTTTACCGCGCAAGCCCCGTTCGTCACACCACTGATTGTAGTGGTTCACTTCCTTCTATCACCGACTCGCTGTAGCGATTTGAAGATACTCATTTTATTACCATTGGGGCTATTGCTTGATAGCCTCTTACTCCACTTCGGCGTGTTTGCCGTCGACTCTGAAATTGCTAATCAATCGTGGTTCCCGGTGTGGCTTGTCTGCCTGTGGATCATGTTCTTAATCAGTTTTAACCACAGCCTAAATTGGCTATTAAAATGCTCGAAAGTGATCTTGTTTGTCATAGGGTTCGTAGCAGGTACTAGTAGTTATTGGGGAGGCATCAAAGCTGGTGCTCTTCTTACTACTTGGCCAGATGCATCGGTAGTTGCTGCCCTTGCAATAAGTTGGGGGATTTTGTTGCCCTTACTGGTGGCCGCCTACTCCAACTTAATACAACCTAAAATGGCAATAACGAGGTGACTTATGGCTTATCCACGCAACCCGACACAAACGTTCAAACCTGAGCGCGGTATTGTTCGCACTCATCAGCAAGCAAAAAACACACTTCTAAGCTTTATTACTCTCTCGTTAATCTTTGCTGCGCTGTTATTTGCCGGAAATACTAAAGCCTCTGCTGTCGATGATCTGAACAAACGTGGTGAAGGTGAAATGAGTTACCTGTTTTGGACTCTCTACTCCGCAGAATTCTACGCGACTCCAACCAACTCTGAACGAGCCTTAAAGCTTGAGTATTACCGCTCTATCGATAGCAAAGACCTCGTAGACGCTACCGAAGATCAGTGGAACAAGCTTGGCTACTCTGACAGCAACATTCAACGATGGTTGAAACCCTTGTACGCGATGTGGCCGAACGTGGAAGAAGGAAGCACACTCACGATTCGTGTCGCTGAAGATAACGTAAGTCGTTTTTATTTCGATGAACAACCGATCGGCACCATCCAAGACAAGCAATTTGGTGAAGCCTTTCTAGCGATTTGGTTGTCTGAAAACACCTCTGAACCCGGTCTTCGTAAACAACTTTTAGGTTTGAACAAATGAATCCAAAAACAACAATAATAAAATTTGCTCTGGCATTTTTTTCACTCACTTGGCTAGTGGGCTGTGGCTCTGCAAGTTTAGAAGACCATGTCGACACTACGCCAGAGCTCAAGCTTGAAACCTTTTTTAATGGCGAGCTAATGGCCTACGGCATGGTGCTAGACCGCTCTGGTAACTTACTGCGCCGCTTTGATGCCAAACTGATCGCGACTTGGGACGGTGACAACGGAGAAATAAAAGAGTGGTTCTCTTTTGCTGATGGCGAGCGCTCAACTCGCGTTTGGAATCTAATCAAAACGGGCGAAAACACCTATTCTGGGACTGCCAACGATGTCGTTGGAACCGCTTATGGTGAAACCCAAGGTTCTGCGCTGTATTGGAAATATGACTTAGAGATTGAAGTAGACGGCAGCACCTATGAAGTGGTGCTCGATGATTGGATGTTCTTAATGGACGATAAACGCTTGTTCAACAAGACTGAGATGTCTAAGTTTGGCTTTAAAGTCGGAGAGGTCATCTTATACATCGAGAAGATTTGATGTAACTGCCGTTTCTGATTCTTAGTTTTAAAACGATGACTACATCTACAGTACGTAACAAAACAGCCCACAACGAAAATTGTGGGCTGTTTTGTTTGATCCCTCGAATAGCATACCTGCATGCTCAAGCCATTGTGCTAAGATGCGCCACCAGCATACAAATGGACTAGACTGACACTAAGCAGTCCCCATTTGTTTCGCTAAGCGTAGATTCCCTACCATGAATAATTGAAAAGGCTTTAAAGCATGAGCAAGTTGACCTCAGCGGAGCGTAAAGCTCGCGACAATGAACGTTTCTCACAACGCGTAAACGACCGCAGAGAAAAAGGTGAAGACGTAGTTGCTTACGCACTGACCAACAAAAAAGCTGTAAAATTCCTGACTAAGTCAGAGAAAAAACGTTTCAACGAAACGAGAGCGACTCTGCAAGAAGAGAAGCGAGTGAAAGAACAAGAAGAGCTTAACCGAATCGAAGACGCGTTCACGATCAAACAGTTCGACGACGAATAATCACTTATGATTACTCAAAAGCGCTGGCTCTATGCCGGCGCTTTTACTTGTTAGTTCGTTGTTTTTTAACGCTGTTATTTCTTGCTAAACCCGTCGATTCTTAACGGCTTTCCCCCACTCTCTTAGCTCAGCCTTACCGCTCGACCGATCACCCAAGCTATTAACCTATCAACCTATCAACCTATCAACCAGGCTATCGATCAACTTTAGCCATAGATCTCAGAAAATCTTAGCCTAGCCCCTTACTATCTCGAATCAACTCTACAAATTGAAGACAGTATGATTTTAATTACCGGATCAAGCAGCGGTTTAGGCGCAGCTCTCGCGAAACAATATGCTAACGCCGACGCTCAGCGCGTAGCCATTACAGGTCGCAATGCACAACGTTTAGCAGAAGTGGCGCAAGGCCTACCTGCGAATACCATTAGCCAAGCGTGTGATCTCTGTGACCCGCACTCAGTGAGCGAGTTATTGGATGCGTTACCTGAAATGCCGAAGCTGGTGATCCACAGCGCTGGCAGTGGGTACTTCGGTAAGATAGAACAGCAAGATCCAATCATCATCAGCGACATGCTGAAGAACAATATTGAGTCTTCGATCTTTTTGATTCGCGAGCTTGTACAGCGCTACAAAGATCAATCGGTCACCATCGCTGTGGTGATGTCGACGGCGGCACAAGGTGCTAAAGCGGAAGAGTCCACCTACTGCGCGGCAAAATGGGCCGTGAAAGGCTTTATCGAATCGGTGAGGTTGGAGCTAAAAGGTCACCCGATGAAAATCGTGGCGGTTTACCCTGGAGGAATGGCGACCGAGTTTTGGAATACAAGCGGTAAAGGCATGGATACCTCGAGCTTTATGACCGCGCAAGAAGCCGCTCAGATGCTACAACAGGCGTTGACCAGCACAGAGCATGGATTCGTGTCAGATATCACGATAAACCGCGGCTAGCAGGTAAACAGCTCGCTTAATCGGTAAATAGAGCGACACATTACCAAAGAAATGATTAGAGTAATTATTTGTGAGGGTGAGCATGAAAGTGTGCGACAATGCTCGGCGTAAATTCATATTCAAGGTTTATTATGAAACTTCTAGTTCGTAACCTATCGCGCTCTACCTCTGAGCAAGACATCCGTGTGCTATTTTCTGAGTTTGGCTCAGTAAAAGAGTGCAGCCTAGTTTTAGACCAAGAAACTGGCGACTCAAAAGGCTTTGCTTTTGTTGAAATGCCAGAGCAAGAAGAAGCTAAAGCGGCACTAAACAAGCTGAACTTGTCAAAGCTTGGCAAAAACACGATTCGTGTAAAAGTAGCGAACTCTTAATCGATTCAATGCTTCATAAGCCGCATGGCTTAGCTTAACAGCAGCACAGATGATAAAGCCCGTAACGATATGACGTTTTCCAGCGCAATATCGTTACGGGCTTTTTGCTGCTCGCAATTCTCTTTTCACACGATTTGAATACGCCTACAGACCTTCATGTTCATCAATAGCACGTCTTGCTTCGGCCATTGAACATCCAGATTCCATCACCAGCTGAGCCACAGTCATTGAAGGTGTAGCGGCCAACAGAGATGCCAAACACACCACGGGTTTAGGCAGCACTTTGTCGATTGCAATTGCTATCCAACCGTCTTTTTCATGGGTTAACATCGTTTTAAATTCAACGAGTTGATACTCTTGAGCGACCAACAGCCAATTACGCGAACGACGAACTCGTTTCAACTGACATCCACATTCCGCAGCATTCACCATCACTTGGCTTTTATCACTCACACGATGTACAAAACTATTCAATGGGACGCTAAACATAACTCTCTGCTAATCAATCTATTCCTACCATTCAAGAGCTCTCTACCTATCTCTCAAAACTTTCTAACTGTCACTCAATTAAAACCGTACGTAGGATTACACAGACACAAAAAAACCGCCAGTGATGCACTAAGCAACCTCGCGGTTTTTGGATGTTAACGTGTGTGGTTTACGCTTTAGTTTCTACCACAATGTCCGTTTTTACCGAGTTCGCGATAAAGCAGTTTTTGTGCGCCAAGTGGTGCAGTTTGTCGAGCTGCTTGGCGGTGGGCTTTTTGGTACCTAAAAACACAATTTTAGGGCGCAGAGTCACCTTAGTGACCGATGAGCGGCCAGATTCATCTTCTTCCAGCACACCAATCGCATCATCGACATAGGAGTCGATCACGTACTTCTGCTTTGCGGCAATGCCCAAAAACGTCAGCATATGGCAGCTAGAAAGTGCCGCGATAAACGCTTCTTCTGGATCAACATTCGCTTCCACCGAAAACGGCAGTGGCACAACATGTGGAGAGGACGAAGCAGGCACAGTGACACCACCATCGAACTCCCACGTATGACCTCGACTGTATTGATTGTCGCTAAAGACTTCATCTTCTGCTTTTTTCCAGCGAATGATCGCTCCGTATTCAGACATAATTCCTTCCTTTTTTATGCTCAATAAATTAACGTTCAGCTGGATGATTGACACCATCGTTGGTCACCACATCACCAATATCAAAAGGGTTTACCCCTTCCAAACAGCCGATGTTAAAACCGTATTCATTTGGGCTAGAACGGCGTTGATGATGGGTATAGATGCCGCAGTTTGAGCAGAAATAATGCTTTGCGGTGTTGGTATTGAATTGATAAAGCTTGAGATGCTCCGCACCTTTGAGGATCTTGATGCCGTCCAGTGCAACAGAGCCCACAATCGCTCCCCTGCGACGACAGATCGAGCAATCACAGCGGCGTGGTTTTTCTATCCCGTTAGGTAAGCTGAACTCTAGTTCAACCGCACCGCAATGGCAGGTTGCCTTGTGAAAAGGTTGGATAACCGTATCTCCGACGACTTTCATTTTTCTCTCCAATCACATCCTTATGTTGGTCGTATCATAACCAGTTCAATGTTCTCTGTCCGTACCCGGGTGTTGAGTTCGAGAGATCTGTCATGCGCTGCTTCTCGGCTAATCTAACTAGACTTTTCAACCAAATCGCCAAACCGCTCAAACAAGAAATCAAGAAACAACCGGATACGCTTGGGCTGATATTTCTTGCTGATGTACACCACATTCAAATCGGCACTCGACACCGACATCGCGGTGTTGAAGTTCTTCATGTAGCCATTAAGCAGCGTCACAAGGCGCTGGTTATTGATGTCGCCTTGCACATCCAGTACCGATTTAAGAGCAATGCCCTCGCCTTTTAATGCCCAGTAGCGAATCACTTCGCCATCGTCTGAAAATCGCTTTGGAACAACAGTAATCGACTTCTTCATATCATGATCTTGGAAGTGCCATGTCTTGAGCTCTTCATTGCTGCGCAGCATGGCTAAACAATCGTGATCAACCAAATCTTGTGGTGTTAACGGTGTTCCATGCTTGGCAAGATATTCAGGAGAAGCACACAGCACACGTCGGCTTGGTGACAAGCGTCTGGATATCAAACTGCTGTCGACCAATTCACCATAACGGACCACGATATCCATGCCAGATTCAGCAATGTTCGAGAGGTTATCGTTCAAGTAGAGGTAAGGGATCACGTCGGGATATTGCTGACAGAACTCAGAGAGAATCGGAAGAATGTACTGCTTTCCGATGTCTTTCGGCGCGGCGATTTTGAGTGGACCTTTGACCTCTTTGACGCCATTTTGGATCAGGTTTTCGGCCTCACTGACATTATCCAATATCTCCAAACACGCCTTGTGATACAGCTCGCCAGAGTCGGTTAAAGACACATGGCGCGTACTTCGATTCAACAACTTCACACCATATCGCTCTTCCAGCGCTTGAAGCCTTGCTGTCATGGTCGCAGGTGATAAACCCAGTTCGCGCCCAGCCGCCGCTAACCCGTGATGCTTAACAATACTGACGAACATCGCCATATCTGAAAACTTATCCATACGATTCTCGCTTCCGTCTCTTCGTCTCTTCGTCTCTTCGTCTCTTCGTCTTACTTCTCGATCTTAATGCTCGATCTGAATATTCAGCGACACTATTCAGATTAACCGAATAATGAATTTATATTTTAACCAATTATCAAATTTAGTCGAATAAATATAATGACAAACATCAACAGAACAACGCAGGAATTCAGAGCATGACTAACGAATCGACTAATCAAGAGCAACGCACTTTCGTCATCATTGGTGGCACATCAGGCATCGGTAAAGCACTCGCGATGAAATTGAGAAACGAAAACAACACAGTGCACGTCGCTAGCCGACATACAGGCCTTAATATCAGCAATGAAAAGTCAATTTGTGAATACTTCGAATCGATTGGCGTGTTTGACCACTTAGTCGTAACGGCTGGCTCATCCGCTCCCGCAGGAAAAGTAACAGACGTAGCAACCGCAGACGCTAAGACAGCTTTTGACACTAAGTTTTGGGGCAGCTTAAACGTAGCAAAACATGCCTCACGCTACATGACGCCAAACGGCTCTATCACGCTCACGACAGGCATGTTGTCTCGCAAAGTAGTGGCTGGCACTTACGTAAAAACCGCCATCAACGCCGCGCTAGAAAGCGTGACTAAAATACTGGCGAAAGAGCTATCACCCATTCGAGTCAATGCCGTTAGCCCGGGTTTAACCATGACGGAAGCCTACAAAAACATGGACGATTCCGCTCGTACAAGCATGTACGACAACGCCAAAAATAACCTACCCGCAGGCAAGGTTGGCGAGCCTTCAGAGGTGGCTATGGGTTACCTATTCGCGATTAACAACCCATACGTAACAGGGTCAATCATCGACATCGACGGCGGCGCTCTACTCGGCTAACACCCCGCAAAGACATAAAGAACAATCGTGAGGGTGTTTATCTCAACGTCCTAACAAATAAGAATTTACATAGGTAACTCATCATGAAATCAGAAGCCATGACACAAGAAAAGATGCCATTCCAAGTTTGGATACTGACACTCGCAGCATTTGCAATTGGCACCGCTGAGTTTGTTATCGCAGGCATTCTTCCACAAATCGCCACATCACTTTCAATCACAGAAGGTCAAGCTGGCTACCTTATCAGTGCTTACGCGTTGGCTATCGTTATCGGTGGACCAATCTTAACCATCTACCTTGCTCGCTTTAATAAGAAGATGGTGCTGATTGGGCTAATGGCACTGTTCATCATCGGTAACGCGTTGTCGGCCTTAGCGCCAAGCTACCCATTACTGCTGGCAAGTCGTATTATCGCAGGCTTAGTTCAAGGTCCTTTCTATGGGATCGGTGCGGTTGTTGCGACCAACTTAGTGTCTGAAAAAATGGCAGGTCGTGCCGTTGGCCAAATGTTCGCAGGCTTAACGCTCGCTAACGTTCTTGGCGTTCCAGCTGGTACATGGGTCAGCTTACAATTCGGCTGGCACACCACCTTCTTCACTGTTGCTGCGCTTGGCACCATCGCAATGATTTCAATCCTGACATCAATTAAATCGACCGGCCACAGTGAAGCAAAAGACATCAAAACGCAGCTGTTAGCGTTCAAAAACCCAATGCTGCTGATCAGCTTGGCAATCACCGCTTTTGCTTGGTCTGGCTTCATGACGCTTTACGGATACCTTGCGCCAATCGCTATGCACATCACCGGCTACGGTCAAGAGTCTGTTACTTGGATCTTAGTGATTGTGGGTGTCGGCTTAATTATCGGTAACACCTTGGGCGGTCGCTCTTCAGATAAAAATCTAGGCAAAGCTTCAATGTATTGGGCAGTCGCGATGATCGCTTCACTGATTGTGGTAGGCCTAGTGGTAGACAACAAAATCCTATTCGTTGCAGCTGCATTTGTCTTTGGTATTGCATCATTTGCGAACGTTCCCGCTATGCAACTTCGAGTGATGAACCACGGTGGCGAAGGCCAAGAGTTAGCAGCAACCGCCAATATCTCAGCGTTTAACCTAGCGAATGCCTTCGGTGGATTCCTTGGTGGCATGGTACTCGACAGCCAGTTAGGCGCTGGAATGATTCCATTCGCAGCCGTTGTTGTCCCTGTCATTGGCTTGCTACTTATCGCCAAAGCTAACCGAGCTGAAAAGCCACAGAGCAACTCTATTTTCAGCCCAGCAGAAAGCAAATAACGCGACTTATAGCCCCAATACAAAAAGAAAGATCACAGCATTAAAACAAGGTAGAAACCATGAACAAATTATTCGAAGCATCAGAACTGAAAGGCCTAGCACTACAAAACCGCGTGGTTATGGCACCCATGACACGCGCTCGTACTAGCCAACCTGGAAACGTGCCAAACGACATGATGGCAACCTATTACCAACAACGCGCAAGTGCAGGGCTGATCATCACGGAAGCAACGCAGATCTCTGATGACTCTCAAGGTTACTCATTCACACCCGGCGTTTACACAAGCGAACAAGTGAAAGGCTGGCAAGGTGTCACCTCTGCCGCTAAAGAACAAGGCGCAGCGATATTCTGCCAACTATGGCATGTGGGGCGCGTGTCTCATCCAACCTTTCAAAAAGGCGAGTTGCCGATTGCACCTTCAGCACTGGCTCCGGTAGAAACTCAGGTTTGGATCTCTGATGAGAATGGAAACGGCAACATGGTGGATTGCATTCAACCAAGAGAAATGACCCAAGCCGATATAGATCGTGTGGTTCAAGATTTTACTGAATCAGCAAAAAAAGCGGTCGAGGCAGGGTTCAATGGCGTGGAAATCCACGGTGGTAATGGCTACCTTATCGATCAATTCTTAAGAACTAATTCGAACAAGCGCACCGACAACTACGGTGGTAGCCGCGAGAACCGACTTCGCTTTCTAATCGAAGTGGTGGATGCAGTCATTGAAGCAATTGGTGCTGATAAGGTGGGCGTTCGTTTAGCCCCGTTCATCACCTTCAAAGACATGAACTGCCCAGACATCGTGCCAACGATTCTAGAGGCATCAAAGGCACTGCAAGCTCGTGACATCGCTTATTTGCACCTTTCAGAAGCCGATTGGGATGACGCACCGGTTATCCCTGAAAGCTTCCGAATTGAGCTAAGAGAGTTGTTCTCTAACACCATCATCGTCGCTGGCAGTTACACACCAAAACGCGCCGAAGAAGTGTTAAGCAAAGGCTACGCCGACCTTGTCGCATTTGGTCGCCCATTCGTTGCGAATCCAGATCTCGTTTCACGCCTACAAAACGGCAGTGAACTATCCGATCTTGATGGCGCCACTCTGTTCGGCGGCAACGAAAAAGGCTACATCGATTATCCAGTGTTGTAGTGAATCTTAAATTGATAGAACTGCCTTAGATTTTCCTTCAGGCAAAAGAAAGGCTCGCATGACTAGTGCGAGCCTAATGCAGTTTAGGGGGTAAACCACAATCTGATATTAATCTGGGACTAATTATTTAACTTATGAGCCATTATGCACTTGTGCGCATTGATATTCTATTTTTAAATGATTCACTGCAATTAATCAATCGATAAAAGTTAGCGTTTGGTCAATTTAAACCACATAGATAACAGTGGTTTAGTTAGTGATGTCTAGAAAACCATCATAAAACCCATAAAAATCAGATCTATAAGCTTCTCATTTGCCAGTAGCCTTCACCATTAGTGGCGAGTTGGCTGTGTAAATAATCGAGCGTATCTGCGACCGTTCCCGCAATGCCTTGTGGTGGATTGAACAACAGCAAACCACTGCCGATCAGGCGATCATCACCCTTGGGCTCTCTAAGGCGAAGTTCCGACTTGATCGGACTTGGTAGCAAGCCATCTTTTACCGCTGTCACGCAGTGGTTCAAAATCAGTGAGCTCTTATCATCCGTGTAAAGCGGGTACCAAATTAATGCTGATACCTTCTCAGACTGCTGATACGCCTTAACCAAGGCATCAATCACCGCGAGATATTCAGAATCGGTTTCATAGGGTGGGTCGATAACAATCAGATGGTGGTTGTCATGTTTAGCAACGTCATCAGGTAACGCTTTGAGCCCGTCGCCTGCGGTGATAGTTAGCTTACTTGAGACATCAAGATCGCGTTGCAGCTTCTCAATATTGGTTTGTAATAAGTCGGCTTCATCTTGCTGAATGTCTGAAAAATAGAAGCTATCTTGGCTGCGGCCTTGTTGGTAGGTGATGGCTGCAGAACCCGGATAGAGAGAGATAAGTTGGTTCGGATTGTAGTATTCCAGCACCGACATAAAAGAAGCGAATGCCGGAGGAAGATAAGCCTTGTTTCGCCACAAGTACCCAACCCCTTCAGCAAACTCACCAGCATGATTACTTGGTGCAGTGTTGAGGTCATAACACCCTGTACCAGAGTGGGTGTCGATAACATTGAGGCGTGAATGTTGCTGCATTAATGACTGAACAAGTGCACTCAATACTGGATGCTTTAGCGCATCACCATGGTCGCCTACATGACATTGATGTCGATATTCCATTCCCTTGCCTCATTTCTACGAACGTCATCTAAACATACTTCATATCATGAGGGCTTGCCTGCTCAATCCATCGTTTTTTGAAATAGGCTCTCTTTTCTGTAACTGTTTGACTCTTATAAAAAATAAAGCCCCTCGTTTTGTTATAAACGAAGGGCTTATTGACGTTACTGACTAAGTCGTACTGTTAACCAATAGATAACCTAACGGTACTCGCCCTCAACTTCTACTGGCGCTTTCACTTGGTAGTGACAAGGCTGTAGACCAAGTAGCTTAGGCAGTGTGATACCGACAGACACTGAAGACCACGTACCGCTGACAATACCGACAACCAATGCAATTGCGAAACCTTGCAGTGCCGCGCCACCAAGCAGCCAAAGCGCTGATACGGTGATTAGGGTTGTACCTGAGGTCACCATGGTGCGTGAGAAGGTCGCTTTAACCGATTCGTTAAGCAGGTTATCAGTGTCACCATTTGGATTACCACGCAGCATTTCACGAACACGGTCGGCAATGATGATCGAGTCATTCAATGAGTAACCCAAAATCGCTAACACCGCCGCCAATACGGTCAGGTTGAACTCAAACTGAGTAAAAGCGAACAGACCCAAGATGAGCGTCACGTCATAGATGATCGCGGCAAGCGCGCCGAGAGCCAAACGCCATTCAAAACGAACACTCAGGTACAGCATGATCATTAGGAAACACACCAATACCGCCAAGCCACCTTGGTCAACCATGTCTTGACCCACTTGAGGGCCAACCACGCTGCTGTTGAGCACTTTTACTTGGTCGCTTACAGAAGACAAAGCATCCACTAAGTTTGGCTGTGGAGCGTCTGTCAGTTGGCTATAACGGATTGTCCAGCGATCCTGTTCTGCCATACCAACCACTTGCACATCTTGTTGGAAGGCCGTATCAAGTTTTGTTTTTAACGCATCTTTGGTGACTTGATCAGAGAGCTGAACCTCAGCAACCACACCACCTGTGAAGTCCAAGCCCCAGTTAAAACCTTTCACCGCCACCAGCATCACAGAGCTCATGAACAGCACAATAGATATCGCAGACATCACCTTACGAAGGCGAGTCATATTCTTATCCGAAATATAGCTATTTGAAAAATAGCGGTCTGAAATAGTCATTTTTGAAGTACTCATGCTTAAATCCTTACATCGTGGCGTTGGTCACGCCCCCAAACCAAATTGATGATCGCTCGTGAAGCAAAAATGCCCGTGAACATACTGGTTAGAAGACCTAAGCCTAGAGTCAGAGCGAAGCCCTGAATCGGTCCATTACCAATGGTGTATAGAGCCACAGCAACGATCATGGTGGTGACGTTAGCATCGAAAATTGACGAGAATGCGCTATCGAAACCACGATCGATAGAGCTAGCAAAGCTGCGCCCTTCTTTCATCTTGTCTCGAATACGCTCGAAGATAAGCACGTTAGTGTCTACCGCCATACCGACGGTCAGTACCAAGCCCGCAATACCCGGCAGAGTTAACACCGCACCCGGTAGCAAGGCAATCAAACCAAACAACGTGGTCATGTTAACCACCAATGCACAGTTCGCGACCCAACCTAAGCGGCGGTACCATAGCGCCATAAACGTTAGCGTAAGGCCAAGACCAAGTGCCAAAGCAGCAAAGCCGTTGGTTACATTTTCAGCACCCAAAGATGGGCCAATAGTACGTTCTTCAATGATGGTCACAGGCGCAGTCAATGACCCCGCACGCAACAGTAACGCAAGCTCTTGTGCGTCTGCCAAACTGCCTGCGCCAGTGATTCTGAAGCGGCTACCCAGTTGAGATTGGATGTTTGCCACACTAATCACTTCACTGTCTTGCTTGCTGTTGCCCGCTCTATCGCGGCTATATTCGCTGTACACCGTTGCCATTGGCTTACCGATGTTATGACGTGAGAACTCAGACATTTTCTTACCACCAGAAGAATCCAGCGTAATGTTGACTTCTGCACTGCCCATCTCACCAATGCCACTGCGAGCATCAATAATGTGTTCGCCACTCAACACAGCCTTGCGGTCGACGACCACACGGTTGCCGTCTGAATCTTTCAGGGTTTGAGTACTGCGAGTGGCATTGTCGTACACCGAATAGAACGCCAATGATGCCGTTGCACCAATCACGTCTTTCGCTGCAGCAGGGTCTTGTACACCCGGCAACTCGATACGGATACGGCTTTCACCTTGGCGTTGAATCGATGCCTCCGTGATGCCTAGCTCTTCAATACGGCTGCGCATGATTTGCAGGTTTTGTTGAACCGTAAGGTTGCGTAGCGTTCTTTGCTCTTCTTCAGACTGAGTTAACGTTAGCGACTTGTCTGAGCGGTTACGTAGCCATTGTGGGAACTCTTGACGAATCAGCTTCTGGGCTTTTTCGAAATCGGCGTCGGTACGGAAATCAAACTGAACTTGGTTGTTCACCACTTTACCGCGGGCATAACGCACCTGACTGGTCACCTCCTCGACCATCGCTTGAGCTTGCGCGTGATAAACAGGCTCCATATCCACTTCTAATAAGAACTGCACACCACCACGTAAATCAAGGCCTAACTGAATCGGCGCAAAGCCCATGTCAGTTAGCCATTTAGGTGCTGCTGGTTCCATCGCTAGCGCAACCGTCGCGTTGTCCAATAGGCGCTCATTCAGCACCTCTTTAGCCTTCGCTTGTTGTTCTGCGTCTTCCAAGATTACGACTAAACGTTGGTCTTTTTGAAATGCCGATTTGGCTTGAATGCCTTCGCTCGCAAGGTATTGGGTAATTTGGCTAGCATCGATGGTCTGTTCAGAACGGTTGTTAATTTGAACCGACGCATTCTCGCCATACCAAGAAGGTAAAGCACTCAGAACCATGATGATGATAGTGGCGATAAGCACCACGTATTTCCACTTTGAGTAGTGGTTTATTTGTTTTCTTTGAATGCGTTTTTTCACAGTCAAGATCTCTTCTTTGAACTAATATTTTGCGAACACGAGCAATGGCTAATCGCAACCAGAACAAGCTGATTGAATGGTAGTGATGCTAAAGCTGATGTCGCTATGTTTGTCTTGGTTAACTGGCAAGTTCAATGGGCACTAGGCGACCATCGATACGACCAATTTAGGGTCAAACGATTAGCTAAGAAGTTCTCGGAAATGCGAGTATTGGATGTTGCCCTCTTTCCACCCCGAAAGCCGGGAAGACGGAGAACTCACAATACTGGTCCAGTGCAGCTTGGAATCCAACAACGGCGTGTTGAAGAGCAGGGAAGCCAGTATTGAGGGGGGAGAGAAGTCAATCAGTAGATGATAAGCAGGCTCAAGATCGGCCACGCTTTCTTGCTCGTTACTGAGCATACGTCTGAAGTTTGCTGCTTGAAGGCTTGATTCGGTGTCGTGATAGTTAGAACTGTCACCAGAAGGCACGGTGCCAAACTGAGTCTTATCGCACTCTAAGTAGCTCGACGGATTATCCGTATCAGCTTGTTTACAAAGATCATTCTGTGAAGATTGCTCTTGAGCCGAGTATATTTGAAATGGCTTAGAAGGAAACGAATAGCCGTTAGAATTCACTAAGCCAAAGCTCAGTAAAAACAACATTAAGACTAATCGGGTACCCAGTTTAAGCAATCTAATATCCAAACAACATTCTCGTAGATCGTCAATCTACAATACAAATGAAACGCTGTCTTGATTTAAAACATTTTTTTAGAAAATGATTCGATGCAACCGATTAAGCACCCTCGCAATTTAGATTTACATAGATCTAAAACGGCTTAACAACTGGTGATGGATAGATGTTATGAATAGTAGAAAAACAAGAAAGCCAAGCGGTGCTCGCTTGGCTTTCAGCTGTCTCTTTCTATTGGCTTCAAGCTTTAGGCTTTAGGCTTTAGGACGCATGATGTTCTTAACCTTACGGCTATTTTCACCAAAGATGCGTTGGACAAATTGATTCATGTCTTCTGCAGTGATCGACCTCGCCACTCGCTCAACTTGAGACAAAGCTTCGATATCGTAACCATGAAGTAAATAACGAGACAGGTACCATGCTTGGTCAATAGAGCTCATCTCGAGAGGCGTGAAGTCCGCTTCAAACTGTTTCACGACTGCGTGCATTTCCTTTTCAGAGACGCCCTGTAAAAGGTCTGCAATCACTTTATCGATCGCCACTTCGACTTGGTCAACGTTCTCCGGCGCTACCATCGCCCCGATAACCCACTCACCACTCAGCTCACTATCTGCGGCTGCTGAATACGTATATGGCGAGTAATCTAAGCTCAACTCTTCACGAATATAAGCATCTAAACGAGCCGCCAGCAGTCGTTCTAGCAAGTTTTCCGTGAAGATATCTTTTGCCGTTACGCCTTGATCGGTTTCGGCTTCAGGTTCAGAGAGAACTCGTAAGATGTACTCTGCACTATTCACATTGTTGATCGCTAAATCAATGCGTGATTCAGATGGCTGCTTGTAAGCCACCTTAAATTCAGGAACCTCAGCTTTTTCTAATGGAATCGAAGCCAAGTATTGCTCAACCAAAGGCTTTAATTCACTTGGGTCGATGTCACCCACGATCACCAATTGGTTATGCCTCATTTGACCAAACAATTGTTGATGAAGATTAGCGACGTCTTCCACAGAAACCGCTTCAACACGTTCTTTATCAACAAAGAGGTGACGACTGTCTTGACGATAGATATTCTGGTTTCTTGCGCGCTCAAACTGGCCAACAGGGCTGCTCAAGAAAGATTCTTGACCTTGTACAAACTCCTGTTTCACTGCCTCTAACTGCTCGGGAACAATTTTAGGCGCAGTTATGAAGGTATAAAGCGCAGCAAACGTATCTTTAAGTCCGTCTTTATTGATATTAAATTCAATACCATGACGAGTATTACCAATAAAAGAATCGGCGCTAATATTTTCACGATCAAAGTACGCTAAAAGCTCAGAGCCCGTAAACTCACCGACACCACTTCGAGCGAAGGTAGGTAACGCAACCTCAACAGCTGGGTACAGGCTCGGATCCAAAGCGGCTTTTCCGCCGAGGCTCATGTACATCACCCCAACATCGTCACCTGCCTCATAATCACGCAGGTACCACATGTCGATGCCATTGCTTAACGTCCACTTTTGGATGTATGGGTCGACAGACATTTGTTCAGCAAGTACAACCTCGCCTTGCGAGCTAGGTACAGCAAAAGCATTGGCTGTTCCAATCGCAAGCGGCGCAACTCCCGCCTCGCTATACGTGGCTTTTAAACTATCGAGAGAGTTGATGATCGCTGTTCTGTCTTCAGAGTCGTCCATCCCAATAACAATAAAGTAATCATCAGAAAGTAGATTCTTGATGTTGTCGTTAATCACTTCAAGGCTCAAGTTAGCGATGAAAGCTTCCAAGCTGGCTTGATAGTCTTTCTGTGATTGGACGATTCGATCATTGACTAACGCACTCACTTTGTAATTCGCGTGTTCAACGCTGTCCATTTTATCCCAGTTATGCTCGATGTTATCCAGCAAGTCTTGGTAGTAGTACAGTTCACCAGCAATATCCGTTTCCGAAACACCAAAATCACGCAATGATGCCAATGTAGAAAGCAGATCTTGTTGGATAACTTCACGGTCTCCAGCCGGAAACCCAACACTTATTGACGAATAGTACAAAGCGCCCATTCGATAGCTATCAGACGCAATCCATTGAGTCGGTAACGCGGCATCATTGAA
Organism: Vibrio sp. 10N.222.54.A3; assembly: GCF_041474095.1. NCBI lineage: Bacteria > Pseudomonadati > Pseudomonadota > Gammaproteobacteria > Vibrionales > Vibrionaceae > Vibrio > Vibrio sp. 10N.222.54.A3. Next base: position 142,806 of record NZ_JBFRTN010000006.1, on the reverse strand, counting down.
CACCGCTTCTAATCGTCGTTGAATCAATTGTTGAGCGGTTTCATCTAACCTGCGTTGATTCTGCTGAGCATGATTTTCAACTATATTTGAACCGCGGTTAAACGTCAGAGTGATGCTTGGCGCTTCTCTTCCTGCGTACTCAACATAATCATCTTCATTGAATGAGGTCGTTTTCTGTTTCTCTGGTCTCGGCGTATCGCCACGCTCCCAGCTAGAAAACTTTTCTTCAATAAGTGGAATCACAGTTTTGATGTCCACATCACCAGAAACGACCAGCTCAACTATTTGAGGTTGATACCAAGTCTGATAAAAGTTGCTGATGCCTTGAGGAGTAGCATTCACGATCGACGATTTAGTCCCTAATGCATCTTGCGATTCGTACGGGCCGCCTTCAACGAAGTAATCATAATATATATCTCCGAATGACTTATCATCGAGGCGAGCCATACGGAACTCACCAAGAACCACGCCTTTTTCTTTTTCGACTTCTGAACTTGATAGATCCAGGCCATCACCAATGTCACGCATCCACGTCAAAGCAGACTGCAATTGGATGTTATCTGGCAAATCTAACTGGTAGACCGTCTCTTCATAAGAAGTGTAGGCATTAATATCAGCACCAAAGCTAGCGCCTGCGTCTTCGAATAGACGAATCACATCGTTCTGAGAGAAGTTTTTACTGCCATTGAATGCCATGTGTTCCAAGAAGTGCGCGTAGCCTTCTTGTTGAGAAGTCTCTTGAATCGAACCGGCGTGCACGACTAAACGAACAGATACGGATTCTTCATGATCTGGATAAACATGATAAGTAAGGCCATTTTCTAGTTGGCCTGAAGTCCATGCCGGATCCGGCTGGATTGGCGTTTCGGTAGTTTTTGATGTTGAGCTACAGCCAACTAAGGTGAGGCATAGAGCCGTCGCTAAATAATATGTTTTCATAACAACCTCTTAATGTCATTCATCGACAATATACAGATTGAGCTAACGATTATTATTTAATATTGAACCTGATGAGTATCTTTGTGATCTAGATCTTTATTTTATAAACCACCAATCGTTATGTAAGATCGCTGTGCTCATTTAAATAGGCATTTAGATAAGAGCCTATTAAATCGATTTTAGACTCGCTAACTACATCTATTTAAAATCAATAAGCTACATAAATTTCAGCCAGTTCTCTACATACCCTTAAACAACGCTTGCGAGGCACGGCTGATCGGTAGCTTTTCCCCTGACACATACGCCGACATCTGACCTGAGAGCCCTTTCTTCACCTTATCAATGGCCGACACTTTAACCACCACCGAGCGATGGATCTGCCAAAACTCATCAGGATTGAGTTGCGCTATCAACTCTTTTAGTGACACGCGAAGAATATACTCCTCTAGCGATCCCCCTTGACCCTTCTTAAATATAGACACGTACTTGTCTTCTGCTTTGAAGTAAGCGACATCATCGACGGCGATTAGGTGAATGTCTTCTCCGACACTGGCTTTGAGCCACGTGAGATACTGGTGCTTGTTTTGTTGGGAAGACGATTGTGATAGCTGTTGAAGCTGAGCCATTAACGCTGTGATATCGGGCTGTACTGAGGTGTCACCAGGCTGTTTTTGACGGCTTAACAAACGCGCTTGCACCTTCTGACATGTGGCCAGTAAGCGCTCTTCATTGATTGGCTTCAGCAGGTAATCCATCGCATTGTGTTCAAAGGCTTTAACTGCGTATTCGTCATAAGCCGTAATAAACACAATCAATGGCGGTGAATCTAGCTTGTTGAGTTGCTTCGCCAGCGAGATTCCATCCAGCTCTGGCATACGAATATCGAGAAAAGCCACGTCGGGCTTAAGCTGCTGAATACTTTGCATCGCCTCCAAACCGTTTTGTGCCTTACTGACGATCTCCAGCTCAGGCCAAACCTCAGCAAGGCTCTTGTCTAAGTGATGCCTTAACAGTGCTTCATCGTCTGCGATAATCGCCGTTACGCTCGGCTGTATTGCTGGGTTATTCATGGTTAGTCCTTTAAATTCACACTGTAAATCGTCTATTTTTCGTCACTGTTCTGTGCTTTCTGGTCTGCAATTCTAGACAACTGCATCAGTCAGCGGTAACAAGATCGTCGACACGACCCCGCCTTCAGCGTGTTCAGTAATCGTTAGGCTCGCCTTATCACCATACAGGGTTTCGATTCTTTGACGAATATTGCTTAACCCAACACCGTGACCCGTATTCGCAGAAGGCGTTTTCAACCCAGCGCCATTATCAGCCACTTCAATTTTTAGCTGCTGTGCTTGTTGAGTAATACGAATATTCACTTGGCCACCAGCGGCTTTGGGCTCGATGCCGTGCGTGAGTGCATTCTCGACCAAAGGTTGAATCAAGAACGGTGGAATCACCTGCAAATCGCTAATCTCGTGTATTTCAATCGAGAACGTTAAGCGCTCACCCAAGCGTATCTTTTGGATATTAAGATAAGCGTCTAACAAGTCGACCTCTTGTGCGATGGTCGATTGCTCGGTGCGGCTGTTTTTCAGAGTTACACGTAATAAGTCAGTCAGTTTTTCGAGCATCAACTTGGCTTTCGCGCTGTCACTCTCAATCAATACATTGATGGTCGCAAGCGTGTTGAACAAGAAGTGCGGTTCAATTTGGCTTTGCAGTTGTTTAAGCTGGCTTAGCACCACCACCTTTTCTTGGTCGGCCTGACGACGCTTGGCCACTTCCAATTCGTTATCGGCACGTAACTGCTGCTCCCGAGTATAGAAATAGTAATAGCAAACCGAACAGAAGATCACACCGAGCAAGACTACAGATTTAAGGTCCGAGATATTAGCCCCGAAATACCCGTTCAACCAATAGTGTGCGTTCAAGGTACCAAAGGTCATCGCAATCACCATTGAGATACCCACCTCAAGCGTTCGAGATGTCCTCTTAAACAACTTCACCAAGATGAAAGAAGAACCCACGGCGCTGTAGCCAAAGCCAAAACTGATTGCCAGGTTAACCGTTAATCCGCCGCCCCAAATCGTATGGGTTGTAATCGCAATAAGAACACAAAATAGCGTGGTGAACGCGAAACTCTTAATCCATGAAAATCGACTGTTTGAAGAAGTGTCCATTAAAATCGTCCTTTGATATTTAAGAGAATCATATGACTATCGGGTAAACTGGCGTAAGCAGAATCACTTTTACCACCTAGAAAGCGTGCAGCAAGTTCCAAATCCAACGATGAATTGCCATTATCTAAAGCCTGATAATTGAGCCACTGAGTCGCAATAAAACCGCCATCTTGAGGAGACAACATGACATCGAATGTTGGCGTGATATCTTCAAGCCAGCCATGTGTCGAATCCAGAGACCAATGAAACATGATGTTGTGTTGAACCAAATTGGCGTGCTGATAACCTTGAGCATAAGAACCTACCAACGAAGATGTCATCGGATTAACCGACAAAGACTCTGCACTTTCTATCGCGCTTTGCCACTCAGAATGACTCCAAGCACGGCTATCAAACCAGTATTCCAGCACCACATTATGGCCCGTGTCATTGGCCCATGTTAATCCTGCTAACGCTTGATAAGCCTCGCCCTGCTCTTCAAGATAAACCGGTTTAAGCATTGAATCCGGCTGACTGTAGCCAAGGCTTTGTCGCTGATAAACCACCGAGCCATGAAACTCCCAAGCGAGATTCAACACCGACACTAAACTCGCCCCAAGTAAGCCATGGCGTACATCGTCGTAATAAGCGACCCACTGATATTCGTGGTCGCCAACCAGATTGTAACGACGTATCCCAAAGCCTTGTTGCTGATTCTGCTTTTCGAATTCATTTACGTCTTGGGAAGTCCATGACGAATCGCTGTAAAGCAGTGTCCATTCGCCCGTCATATCGAACAGTGACGCTGAAGCCACACCGGCGCCCTCTTCTGCGACAATGCCAACAGGGTTTTGTCGGTAAGGCTTGATAATGTCTAACGGTCGGTAGCCATAACCAACACCCCAATCTAGGCGAACCTTACCGAGTGTCACATCAAGGTAGTGATCACCGAACGCTGAATTAGACAGTTCAACACCACCTTGCCAAAACAGCTCGCGCGCAATGAATTCCGATTCAAAGCTCGCGTCTTGGTCTTGAGGAGTATTAGTCAAAATATCATTGGCTTTCACGGCAAACAGGCCAAGCCAATTGCCATATCCAACTTCAAGATCCAACAAACCATTGAGTGACTGACGATTATAAGATGCAAAAGGGCTAAATGGCGACTCTCGCGATTCAACGGCTTCAGCACTCAGTTGCCAGTCCCACGCTAGGCTCAGATCGTCCGCTTGAGTCGTGTTACTCACACAAGACAATGCAAGAAAGCTAGCGATTAAAGGCTTAATGTGGAATCGACGACTAGAAGCTTTCATGGCACCCACCTAAAGCCCAGACACGCTATTACGTGATAAGTAAGCAGGGTTGTAGTATTTGTCCGCTAAAGCTTGTTCGCTTACCTCGCGGTACTCAATCACGGTTTTCTTACTTGGTTGAATCTTATCGAGCAAAGTCATCGAAACTACACTTGGCAAGCCATCTCGCATGCCTTCAGTAAACCAAGCTTGCTTGGCTAACTTACCTGAACGCAGATACAGATCCGCTTTAACAGGAAACGCTCGGTCTGCCGTTAACCACAGATCAATCGATTGATAGCTGGCACCCTTGGTTTTCGCCGTTAGCTTTAGATGATAAGTATCGAGTGTCTCGCCAGTCGACCTCTCAACCTGTTGCTCGGCAACCCACTTACCTTGGTAATCTTCGCTCCAAGTGAGCGTCGAAATGTCCCCTACCGAAGCTTCACCCAAGAGTTTCTGCATTGGTGTGATTCGGATAGGTCGGCGCGATTTCGGCATCAGTAACCAATAGTTGTCCTCTATCATCAGCATCTTTTGACCCGCCTCGACCGCCGACTTGAACACGACCAGCGACTCTCGGTTTGGTCTTGTGTAGACGTTGTATTCGCGGGTTTTGTCTAGTTGCTCGTCTTGATATAGCGCCACCAGAGAAACCACTTTAGACGCCTGTTCGCTGTTCAAGCGATAGCTATCCGCCTTGGCGATCATCTCTGTGACTTGTTGTGAATCGACTGCCCAGCTTGGTGTCGATGCTAGAACCAAAACCAATACAGAACCTAAAACAGTGAGTGAACGAGTAAATTTATACATAAACCAGCGCCTCCGTGATTGGCTTATTCACGCCTTTGCGAGCAGAAAAATAAGCAGCTAGCAAACATATCGTCAACACACCTAAAGTGGCGTAACCAACTAATTCCAATGAGAAGTAAATGTTGAGTGGGTAACCCTCGGTTCTGCCGGGAGGTGGTGGCATTTGCACATCAATCACCAGCAATAACACCGACACTAAACCGCTCACTAACGCGCCGATCGCGCTGCCAATCACAGCCAACAATCCCGCCTCTTTTAAGAAACCTGCGACGATTTCAGACGGGTAACTGCCTAGTGCCGACAAAGTGCCAATCTCACGAGTACGCTCGGTCACCGACATGGTCATGGTGTTAAACAAAGATACGAACACTACCAATGCCATCACTGCGCCCATGATGCCGAAGATACGGTCGTAAAGGTCTTTAACCTTGGTGTAGAAGAACGCGCGATCTTGCCATGGGGTGAGCTCAATATCTGAGCCCTGTTGACCAACTTGCTTGTCCAAAGCCAATTGGATGCGCTGTTGAACCGTCGAGGTCTTGCTTGTTTCAAATAGAAACACCGACAAGGTACTGACTTTGTCTGACGCTAAAAGCTCTTGGGCAGTGATGATGTGTACGTATAACTGACGCTTATCCAGCTCAGGCACTCCTGTCGAGTAAATACCCTGCACCTTAAAATCAAAAGCGTTCAATGCGCCGTCACTGGTAGTCGCGAGCAGTGTCACCCAATCGCCAACGGCAACTTTGAGATTACGAGCAAGGTCAGTTCCCAGCATCACTTGTGGCTCTTGGCTGTCGTATCTTGGCGATTTCACATCCGAGAGGGTCTGACCGCTGCGCACATCTAAGAAAGGACCTTTCATGTCGAACTCACGCTCATTGACACCCGTTCCCATAAAGATGGTCGATTTGCTGCCGTTAGACACCAAACCACTAAAATAGACTCGTGGCTGCACACCACGCACGTCACTGTCGCCAATAATGCTCTTGGTTAGGGCTTGAACATTGTCTAGACCATTGCTCAGCGGCATGTCTTCATCTTGCTCAAAATATCCCGGTGTGCTCAATGTGAGATGACCAGTATCGCGCGCGGTCGATTCACGCAGAGATTCATAGGTGTAAAGCCCGTAGCCTCCAGCCGAGGTGAGTGCAAATACGGCGATGGCGATGATCAACACCGACAACAAACTGCGGCGACCGTTTCTAAATAAATTAAGCCACGCCAAGCGAAGCGATTGCAAAAAGCCAAACTGCATTAACTTGCCCATGAGACTGCCTCCTTGTTTGACACTGAAGAAACCAACTTACCGTCCACCAACTCAATCACACGGTCGCAACGGTTAGCCATTCTTGGATCATGGGTCGCAACAATAAAGGTGGTGCCAAACTCGTGGCCAAGCTCGTGCATAATATCGATCACGTTATTAGCAGTGTGGCTGTCTAAGCTCGCTGTCGGCTCATCGGCGATTACTAAGCTTGGGTTGTGGATTAGCGCTCTGGCTATTGCGACACGTTGCTGTTGGCCACCTGAAAGATTGTCTGGGCGATGATGTACATATTCGCCTAGCCCAACACGCTCCAACATCTCTTGTGCTCTGGTCTGCTGTTCTTGTTTCGAACATTGGTTCAACATCAATGGGTAGGCCACGTTCTCAAGTGCCGTCATCACTGGAACCAGATTGAAGCGCTGAAACACAAAACCCAGCGACTGACGACGAAAACGCGCAGCGGCGATTTGCTCAGTCGGATACGGTTGGCCATCAATATTGATCTGTCCTCGATAGCTCATATCCAACAAACCAAGAATATTCAAAAGTGTGCTTTTTCCAGAACCCGACGGGCCACACAACGCCACCATTTCACCGCGCTGGATATGGCCATCGACCCCGTTTAATGCATCAACACGTTGACCGCCTGTGACATATGCTTTGCCGATATCTTTAAATTCAATCATCCCGTTTTCCTCTGATTACTAACCAACTGTTTAGCTTCCATGCCCTTTATTTCGCTTTCGCTATTAGGGCCTTCGCAGTCATCGTTTCGATGTTGCCAGCATCGGTGTTTTCCATCTTTTCAAGCCACACCTGTGCTTGCTCGAAGTCCTCAGCACGAATCGATGCAGTAATGGCGTAACGGTAAATCCACGATGTCGCAGCGAAATGTTGCTGTTGGAAATCATCTTCCGCGAGTAACGCGAGGAACAGGTCATAACCACGATCAAAATGGTTAAACATGTCTGGTAGCGAGGTGTAAGTCACCGCGGCCATTGCGCGAGTTAAGTAAGAATCTGGCAGCCCTTGAACACGAGGTTGCTCATGAATCGGTTGGTCTTCGTCTTTTAGCAGCACCAGTGATTTATCAATGGTTGATAAGCCTTTCTCCACATACTTCATCTTGTTCCAAGGTAAGAACGCATCACGCCCCATCAGGGTTTCTGTGCTTCCTAAATAAACTAAAGTCAGTGGCGTAGCGCCGTCTTGTTGCAGCGTGTCATTAAGGCGTTCATAAGCCACCTCAACCAAGTCTTCATTGCCTTGCGCCGCTTGGTTGTAGATATCGAGCACGTCTGAACTCGGGTTCGCTAAAGCTAACGACGGTGCAAACGAAACAAGAGCAATCAGCAATGAACGCTTAAGCACAGAAGTTGTAGAGCCTGAATTAAATGAGTGTGAAGTAGTCATGATTTCTAATCCCTTTCAAATGTTGACGTTGAAAGGTTAACTAGAATTTGTCGTGCAGTTTTACCAATGCGACGAATGGTAATAATGAGGAGTGAATGGTTGAGAGGCGGTGTGAGTGGGGATATAGGATTCAGTTATTGTATTTCAGTAAAAGTCGTGCTTATTTTGCACAACCCATATTTACTAATTATTCATACTGGGTAGACATAAACACACCTGATACATTGGAGCTATGTATTGTTTTTGTAATCTTCGGAATAGAAACGGTGATTCAGGAGATCGATGAGTAATTGTTGAAATAAATCATTCGCATAACCACTTGCAGCTTTAAAATACGAGACAAAGTTAATACAATATTGTTGCACATTGAAATGGTTCAATGTTTATATCAAATTAGTTATGGATTTATCAATATCATGGAAGCAACAACAGTTAATGCTAACGAAACTCAAACGCCAAAAGTTCTAAACAAACTTGGAACTGCATCATATGGTCTCGTTGCAATTGGGTCTTTCTTACCTGCAATTACTATCAAAATGTGGGGAGTGTCTGAATCAATTACAGGTTTAGATGTCTACGGGTTCACTATAGTCTTACTAATGATTGTAGGCTCAGCATCCTGCGCTCTTGGCTTACCAAAAATCGTAGCAAAAGGCATTGGTGCAGTGTCATTAGCGTATCTTTATTACCACTTGTTTCAAGCCATCGGTGATTTAAATGAAATGGCGCAAATGATGGGGGGGCGTCGTGGTGGTGAACTGGGACAGATCATTGAATTAGCTCTACAAAGCGCAAATATTGGCATTGTCGCCTTACTACTTGGCTTCATTTCGTTAAACATTTTTATGTTTGTAGGTTACAAACTTCACCCTCGCTTCGAGGCATTAGATGTAATCTTGAAACACTACTCTTCAAAAGCCTCAGAAAAAGCCGTTGAAAAATCAACTCAAATCAAGAAAGCAACCGAAGAGAAAGCATCAGCAGTTAAACAGAAAGCCAATCAAGTTCAGAAAGAGCAAATCGATAAAGGTGAATAAACTCATTTAAATCATCAATTTTGGACATCTATTTTAACGATTTTCGTCCCATTGATAATTCATAGATTGCTGAATTAGGAATCAAACAGAAAATTCAATACGTTTAAAAGAGTTCAAACCAAACAAAAATAGCCGCTAATCAGCGGCTATTTTTAATTATCCAAGCGAAGCTTCTATTACTTCTAGCTTTCTACTTCTTTGTCTCTTCAACCACGGCTTTCATCAATACTGATGTATCCATGCGGCCTTGTCCTTCGGCAGACAATGCTTTGTAAGCGTTGTTGGTCTTTTCAGTCAGTGGAAGCTGGATGCCTTGGCGTTCTGCTTCATCTAGGCAGAAACCTAAGTCTTTGATCATCCAATCAATTGCAAAGCCAAAATCGAACTTGTCTTGTGCCATTGTGGTAGCGCGGTTCTCCATCTGCCATGAGCCAGCAGCGCCGTTTTTAAGGCAATCAACCAGAGTTGGGATATCCAAACCTGATTTTTCAGCAAGCACTAAGCCTTCAGATAAGCCATTCAACACTCCTGCAATGCAGATCTGGTTAACCATTTTCGCGCGTTGGCCTTGGCCGACTTTACCCATAAGAACTGACGACTTACCGTAAGCTTCGAACACAGGTTGAAGGTCGTTGAAAAGCGCTTGTTCGCCACCACACATGATGGTTAGCACGCCATTTTCTGCGCCCGCTTGGCCACCAGATACAGGTGCATCCATAAAGCGAATACCGGCTTGCTTCGCTGCCACTTCAAGCTCTTCAGACAGAACTGCAGACGTTGTAGTGTGATCGACAAGAATCGCGTTTGGCTTCATCGCTGCCAATGCGCCTGTTTCGCTGGTTGTCATGCTGCGTACGTCGTCATCGTTACCCACACAAACCAATACCACGTCAGCTTCCGCTACACACTCAGCCACAGATTCAGCCGCTTTACCTTGGTGTTTATCAGCCCAGCCTAGCGCTTTGCTGTGAGTGCGGTTAAATACCGTTACTTCAAAACCGGCTTTGACTAGATGGCCTGCCATTGGGAAACCCATAACGCCTAGCCCGATAAAACTTACTTTCATTTCTTTCTCCTTTTATTTGACCAAACCATCGCTATGAAAAGATCGAACACTCTCAATCAGTGCATCAATAAGCAGGGTCAAAGCCTTTGGCTGATATTTTCTTTCTTTGTACACTAAATACGCTTGGCGATCACCCCGATGATACTCAGGGAGCACTTGAATCAGATTCATCTCAGGGGATACGTGACGAAAAGGCAATGAAGCGAGCCCCAAACCTTTTTGCGCTGCGGCCGCCACCGCATGAATATCGTTAACGATGAACTTAGGTTTAATCGTGATCATTTGCTCTAAGCGGTCGGATTTGTAGAGCGGCATATCAAACACATCATCGACGTTAATCCAATCTTGCAGCTCTAGGTCGTCGGGTTTTTCTATTGTTGCACGCGAATCTAAGTATTCTGGGCTTGCATAAAACCCGTGTTTGGCTTTAAACAGCGGTCGAGCAATCATGCCTTCCATGTCCGAGATCTTAAACGTGATCAGTAAGTCACGATCAGTCTGTGGAATGAGCTGCTGCTGGCTCAGAGTAAGGTCGAGCTGAACGTTTGGATACTGAGTGAGGAATTGCTCTACCGTCGACCGTAGAAAGCCACTGTAGAAGTTATGAGGCACAGCGAGCTTTATCTTGCCTTGGATAGCGTCACGCTCTTCAAGCAAGCTATTAAAGCCGTGATGAATCGACTCCATACCGCTGCTCAGTGCAGAAAAAGCCGCCTCACCGTCTTTGGTGGCCACCAGCTCACGACCTTTCTTTTCTAAAAGTCGGATATTGAGGCGATCTTCCAATGCGGTTAGCCGACGCGACATAGTCGACACAGGGAGTTGCAGCCGTTTCGAAGCCGATAGCAAAGAGCCCTCTTCAACCACTGCACAGAATAAGAACAGATCATCAATGTTTCCAAATATGGAATTCATACTTCTACATGTGCCTATTTTTCTCATTAATGGATAAATGTAACCTTATCTCATCAACATCAGAAAATCACGGGAGAAACATATATGAGCAAAAAACAATTTTGGGTAACCGCGATTTTATCCTCACTCACCATGGCAACCATCATGTCTGGGTTAATTTCTGGCTACAAAATGGGATTCAGCTCCGAGTGGCCGCCTATCTGGTTACAAAGCTTCTTTCTTGCTTGGCCGTGTGCCATTGTGCTGAACCTTACAGTGCTCCCTTTGATTCGAAAGCTATCTGAGTGGATTTGTCGACCGCGCACGCTTTGCTAATCAGTGCTGTATAAACGGGCTCTTTGGTGGCAAAAATACGGAACGATGATCAAGGCTTGATCATCATATTTCCTAAACTAACCACAATTTAAAGCAGAAAAACTTTTGCTTAATAGTAATACACGCCTAGTATTAGGTACGAGGATCAGATTATATGCAATAAGTTCTAGAGAACAGAATTTTTTTGTGATACACCTATTCTTGACTTGTTGTTAAGAAATGAAATAACTTTCTTATGCATCAAGTTACCAAAAGATATTGACTTTTTCTCGGCCATTTGGATAATGTGCGTCCACGTAATATGCAGAAAATTTCTACATATAAGTAGGCCGTACTTTTAAGGAAAGCCATATGAAACAAAACCACGACTATATCAGAAGCGAAAATGAGCTTTTGAATAGAGCAAGTTCAGTATCATCGGATGATCTGGTACTAGCTCTGACAAGTGACATGACAAAAGAGCAACGACGCAAAAAAATGCGCGATGCTAGAAACGCTCTAAGAGCGGAGTCACAACAAACATCGAATCATCATACAGTTACATCTACTAGAGCACACACCTTACATGGTGCAATGGCAGCTTATTAATATAAGAATGTCATGTTGCATATAAACCCCTGCTGATTTAGAATCGCAGGGGTTTTGTATTTTAAGGGAAAGCGAATGCCAGTAAAAACTGTGCTGCTACACAAATCATTTATGTACGGAAACAGCGACAGTCAGTATTTCGTTGATTATAAGAATTTATCCGACACTCATTTTGATCTATTGATGGATTTCGTGGATGACGTTCTTGATGGCAACAAGATGAAAGGTCGCAACAAACCTAGCTGGCATGACAAAGATGGCAAAGATATCCCTCGCGCAATGTCTTACAAACGATGTAAAGTTTGGCATTATCACGCAGGGCCACATTCAATCCATGCAACTGCACATACATTGAATGTACGAATTCCTAATTACGATGATAATGTTTCTGACGCTGTGATTCACTACAGTTGGCTAGGTGAAGAACAAGACCGAATTGCTATCTTAGGTTTCAGCCCACAACATAAAAATTTTCCACTTCCAAATGACAAGGCTAACGTTCTGCGGAGTCGCATGGTTTTAGGGGGGAAAGTACCCGCTCAATCTCTCGTTGTTCTCCGAGAAAATGATAACGATGATGGCGATAGCAGCAATAAGAAAGCTGGTTAAACTATTAATACTCTTTTTCCTTAAGGCCTGTTGTATTACGACAAGGCCTTTTTTATTACTCACTAACCTGGTTTCGTATTACTAAACATAAGCAAATGGTTGCTTATGTTAGAGTAAACTCGTCGAGTTAAAATTCTGGACTACTTTACATTTATAAAAAACCGAGCACTAGGCTCGGTTTTTTATTAACTGTTGTAACTGTAAAAATTACAGCTCAGCGTTGTGGTAAACCTGCTGAACGTCATCACAGTCGTCAAGCATGTCTAAGAACTTCTGGAATTTCTCAGAATCTTCTTCAGCTACTGGCGTAGTTGTTTGAGGAACGAAAGTGATTTCCTCAACGTCTAGCGTTAGCTCTGGGAACGCAGTGTTTAGTGCAGTCTTCGTTTTGAAGAACTCAGTCGTTGGAGCGAATACAGTGATAACACCGTCTTCTAGCTCAACGTCAGTCACATCTACGTCTTCCATCATTAGCGTTTCTAGGATGATCTCGTCGTCTTCGCCTTTGAACTGGAATACAGCTTGGTGAGCGAACATGTGAGAAACAGTACCTTCAACACCGATCTTCGCGCCAGTTTTAACGAAACATTGGCGAACGTCTTGGAAAGTACGGTTGCCGTTGTCAGTTAGACAGTCAACGATTACGCTTGTGCCACCTGGGCCAAAACCTTCGTAACGAGCTGGTTGGAAGTCTTCACCGCCGCCGCCGTTCGCTTTATCGATCGCTTTGTCGATAACGTGAGCTGGTACTTGGTCTTTCTTCGCTTTAGCAATCAGGTGCTTAAGAGGTAGGTTCATGTCTGGGTCAGAGCTGCCGTTCTTAGCCAGTACGTAAATCTCTTTACCGTATTTAGAATAAACTTTAATTTTTGCGCCTGCAGTTTTCGCCATTGAGGCCTTGCGCACTTCAAAACTTCTTCCCATCGGGATCTTCTCTCTGATTCAATTAACGGTGCAAATTCTAGCAAATTACTGTGTCATTTCAATTCTACAGCACTGCTGGGCAAGGTTTGTCTGCGTTTATGCGACACCCATTACCCGTTTGTATTTTTCTACAGACTGATCAAACCAAGCCTTTTCTTCTGGGTCACCTAGCTTCATTGCTTCTTCAACAATGGCTTCAGGGCCACATTTCGCTTGCTTCAGTTTCCATACAAGAAACGATGCTTGCTTATCCAGTTCGATTTTATTTTTCTCGCTGGGTGGAAGGAGTGAAAGGTTGATAGACATTATTAGCCTTCGTCTGTAATACACTTGGCCGAGAAATATATCATAGAGCAGCCTCATAAAACCAATACTATGAGTAACAGAAAGGGTATATGAGACAAGAAACCAAGCAAGTCGCTGATGCAGGTCAAGCTAGTTTGGGAAAGTGCGTTTGGTGAAGAGCAACTAAAAAGTGAAAAGCAGAGTTTTGAAAGTTAGCTTGCTAAACAACAAAAAGGCGTTAAGGATCGATCGATAATGATTGATAGAATAAAATTGGACCCTTAGATATCTTCTGATTTAGTTCAATAGCTCTTTTTATATCTAACCGCTTTCCATAAGCTAGCACTTCTCTTGTAGCCTCAACATACCCTTCTAATAACTCTAACGATGCTTCCATTCCGAGAATATGGAGATTCATTCTAGCCTTACGCAAAGTTAGATTACTATTGAATGAATTTAGGTAAGCTGTTTTCAAAGAGCCGTCATCGACTTGATCTCTTAGATAATTCGCTAATGTAGTCGTATAAATCGCCATTAAATGCTCAAATTCTGCTACATCATTTGCAGTTTTCATTAACAGATCATTCCGCAGCTTTTGAGCGTCTTTCTTTTCGTCATTGTCGTTATTCAACTTTGTTAAAAGATAAGTTGATGCTGCACCAACTAAACCACCACATAATGTCCCTAATACAGGAAACCCAGACTTAACTATATCGTTATATAATTGTATTTCTTCATTTGTCATTGTATTTGCACATTTTAATAGTAGTAAAAAGAAGGAGCGAGATTTAACCTATAAGTTGGCTCGTTTAACAACCTTCTGTGGCTAAAGAACTGCCAACATTCTCAGCACCTTTAAGTATATAAATTGAAGTGAGCCCTACTCCGGCAACAGATAGCGCGTGCTTCTGCCACCAGAACCAGATTTAACTAAGCAGCCATGCTCAATCAAAGCGTTCAAATGACGTGTTGCTGTGGCGCTGCTCACCTTTGCTACTTTCTGATATTGACTGGCATTGATACCTTCTGAAAAATCACCATCGAGCATCCTATTCAGCACTTTTACTTGTTCTGCCGTAAGCTTGGTTTGATCGATGCTGCGCCAATAGTTAGTCTTATATACAGTTTGGTCGACCTCAGCGAAAACGCCTGTAAACGTCTCGTCTAACGTATCTAAGAACCACATCAACCATTCGCTAATATCGAGTTCCCCTTTCTGGGTTCGCTCCAATATCTCGTAGTAATGCTTGCGGTTAGCGAGAATCCCCACCGACATCGCATAGAAACGTACCGACTGCTGCTCGGCCTGTGCTAATGCCAAGTCGGTCAACAATCGAGTAATACGACCATTACCATCATCTAACGGGTGTAAGGTGATAAACCAAAGGTGAGTTATCGCAGCTCTAAGTAAGGGATCGAGTGTAGCGTCGGTAAGTGAATCATTAAACCATGTGATAAATGTATCTAGCTCAGCATCAAGAATGTCTCGGCTAGGTGCTTCAAAGTGCACGGTTGGACGATCAATTCTTCCTGATACCACTTGCATCGGAGCTTCACCTCGTAGCTGACCTCCGACTACAGGATTAAACATGGTGTAGCCTTGAGGAAACAGTCTATCGTGCCAATGTAAGATCCTATCAAGCGCTAGTGGCTCTGTTAGGTTCTGCACCGCATCCAACATAATTTCAGCTAGGCCATCGGTTTGTTCTGTCGTTGGAAAAGGTCGATCTTCACTGACACCGAGTTTATTGGCTAAAGAAGACCGGACCGAGAAAGCATTAAGCTTTTCTCCCTCAATCGCACTGGAATGGACTATGTTCGCTAATAAGGTGTCGAGCATGGTTTGGGATTGATCTGCCGACTGTGAGGTAATCTTGCCCAATAGAATGCCCTGATTAAGCCGTACTTCTCTTAACCTCACGCCTATTTTCTGATTATCCCAAACAAAGTTTGGCCAATTATCTTGCTGCCAAATCCACATATTACACCCCATGATGCGAAAGTATCACTTATTCAACTCATACTATGAGCTGTTTAAGGCAATTATTCAACTCACATTATGAGCCGAATAATGAGTTAATCGCATCACAGAGGTTGCAAGAGTAACTCCTAACCTACAAAACTATTCACTCACCGCGAACACATCGCAGCGTGAGGCGCAGATGAAGTCATTTTTGTGCAGGCCTTTGATTGAGTGGCTCCACCAAGTGACGGTGACTTTGCCCCACTCCAATAAGATCGAAGGATGGTGGAACTCTTCTTCTGCCAGTTCTGACACTATGTTGCTGAATGCCCTTGCTTGCTTGTAGTTCTTAAACTTAAACACTTTCTCAAGCTGCGGGATGCCGTCTCTTTCGATGATCTGCCAGTCTGACAACTCCAACAGTAAAGATTGTTGTTCATCTTCACTTAGGGCAATCGCGTCGATACTGCAGGCTTCGCATTTTTGTTCATTCAACATGTGTTGGTTCCTTAGGTTCAAAAAGTGGTGGTAGTAACCCCGCATCGATGGCGAGATCAGCTTGCTGTAATAGGTTTTCCTGACTGATTTTAAAGAGCTCAGATAGCTCGTCGATCACGTAATATTTCGGCTGCATGATGTCGATACGATAAGGCGTTCTTAAAACCGTTTGCAGAGCGAACCGCTCGCGAACGGCCAAATCCCCTCCCAACGCATACATAGTTTCCGCTGGAGACGAAAGAATGCCACCGCCATAGATTTTCAGTTGTTGGCCTTCTTTTACTAAACCGAACTCAACCGTAAACCAATACAAACGGGCAAGATAAGCGCGCTGTTTAGATGTGGCGGCTTGGCCTAGTTTTCCATAATGCTCAGTGAAAGCCGCGAAATCGGCATTAGTGAGCATGGCACAATGGCCGAAAATTTCATGAAAGAAATCAGGTTCTTGTAAGTAATCGAACTCGTCTCGCGTTCTCAGAAATGTCGCAACTGGGAATTTCTTATTGGCGAGCAAATCAAAGAATCGATCGAAATCGATCAATGCAGGCACAGGCTGAACTTGCCAACCGGTTGTTTCCATTAGCACTTTATTTATCTCTGGCAGCTGGGGAACTCTGTCTAATGGTAGATCCAGCAAGGTCAGACCGTGCAAATAGGCATCGCAAGCGCGGTCACTAATGACGTCCAGTTGCCTTTTCACCAAGTCGTGCCAAATGGCATCTTCTTCGAGGCTCCACTCAACCCATCCCTCTTGGCTCACGGGCTTAGAATGATATTGAGTCATTACACACCTCCTTTCGAATGTCTCACTTTAAGCCTATCTCCACTCCTTATAAGCGCCAATTTGCGCGATTTTTCGAAACAAGCGATCGTGTAACATTTTATTTACACAATTCCGCCAGACACTTATTTTGCTGAACTTTTGACTTTGTAAAACCTAAATACCAGACTGAAAACGTTAACTTTTTGTTAAAGGTGAAGGAATGCACGAAAGCAATAAGCCCATTTGGCAGCCAAGCGAGCAGCGTATCGCCAATGCCAACTTAACCCGATTCATCGATAGCCTTAAACAGTCTGGGTTAAACCTAGATAGGGACGTAAAAAACTATGCCGAACTCCACCAATGGTCTGTAGTTCAGCCGGAATCGTTTTGGCAAAACGTGTGGCAGTTTTGTGGAGTAGTCGGCTCACAAGACTCTATTAACAAGGCAGAAAGCGAGACCATCAAAGCTCAAGGTGGGAGCCGCTGGCAGCAGCCTAAATCGAACCGTGATGCGGTTTGGTTTCCCAATGCACAAGTAAACTACGCCGAGAACTTGCTGCGTTTGGCACACACCATGCCTGATGAGCTTGCGATTTGGTTTGAGAATGAACGTGGCGAACAACAGAGTTATACATGGGAAACCCTGTGTGAAGCTGTCTCTAGTGTTCAGCAATGGCTTGTCGATAGCGGAGTGAAACAAGGTGATATAGTTGCTGCGTATACTCCCTATCTGCCACAAACCGTGATAGCCATGCTAGCCGCCACCAGCTTAGGCGCGATTTGGACATCGACCTCGCCTGATTTTGGAGTAGAGAGTGTGATTGAGCGATTCGGACAGGTGAAACCTAAGGTGCTGTTCACCTGTGACGGTTACACCTTCAATGGCAAAACGTTCGATATGGCGGGCAAGAACCGTGAAATCATCGAACACTTAAACGAATTAAAACAGGTGTGTGAGATCGGTTATTTGAAACCGAGTAATGACTTAGAGAAGAGCGATTTAGAGAAGAACGAATTAAAGAAAAACAAAGTTAAACATGATGTGTCGATTCTAAGCTGGCACAGCATCATTAATCACTATCAGACAAAACCTCTTCGATTTACTCGTGTCGGCTTCAATGAACCGTTGTTTGTACTCTACTCTTCCGGCACCACAGGCAAACCCAAATGTATAGTGCATTCTGTCGGTGGCACTACCATCAACCACCTAAAAGAGCACCAGCTTCATTGCGATATTAAACCGAGAGATCGCGTGTTCTACTACACCACTTGTGGTTGGATGATGTGGAACTGGCACGTATCTGCGCTCGCGAGCGGTGCTTGTTTGGTGATCTTTGATGGTAGCCCGGTTTATCCGCAACCCAATGTACTGTGGGACTTGGCACAGCGTGCAGACGTATCGACATTTGGCACCTCAGCCAAGTATCTAGAAGCGATTGAGAAGGCAGAACTCTCGCCGATCGACAGTCACTCTCTTCCTCACTTAAGAACACTGTGCTCGACCGGTTCTGTGCTTTATCCAGAACAGTTCGATTACGTCTACAAACACATCAAGCAAGACCTGCATTTAGCCTCAATTTCTGGAGGGACAGATATTTGTGGCTGCTTTGTTTTAGGTAATCCCATCTCGCCAGTGTATCGCGGTGAGTGCCAACAGGCCGGGCTCGGCGTCGACATCAAAGTGTTCAATTCGTCTGGCCACAAGGTTAATCATGAACGTGGCGAACTGGTGTGTACAAACTCCCTACCCAACTTCCCCGCTGGCTTTTGGAATGACACCGGAGAGCGCTATCACAGCACCTATTGGGATAGGTTCGATAATGTGTGGCATCACGGTGATGAAGTCGCACAGAGCGTGCATGGTGGCTACCTGTTCTACGGTCGAGGCGACACCACCCTCAACCCCGGTGGGGTAAGAATTGGGACTGCCGAGATCTACCAGCAAGTGAACACCATTGACGGCATCATCGATTCGATAGCAGTCGGTAAAAACATCGACCGCAATGAACAGGTATGGCTGTTTGTTCAGCTGCAGCAAGGTGTGAGTTTAGATGAAAAGTTACTGACAGCCATCAAAAGCAAACTCAAATCCTCTTGTTCGCCAAGACACGTGCCAAGCCAGATATTTGCGATCAGCGACGTGCCAAAAACACGCTCTGGCAAACTGGTGGAGTTGGCTGTGAAACAGGTGATCAATGGCAAAAATGTAGAAAACCTCGGGGCTATCGCTAACGCCGAGGTTTTGGAAGAGATAAAGAGTGTTGTTTCGCTTTAGTGTTCCTATCTCAAAAAATCCAAACTAGAAGAAAGTAAAGTAACCAGTTATCTATGCGAAACCTGACGAATATCTGAGTTGATGTCATCAATAAGCTGTCTTGCTGATTCATCTCTTTGCTTCACTAATGCAATGAACAGCAAATCAGTAATAATGTTTTGAGCTGTTCGGGATGCTATCGATGAACTTCGGTATTGGCTTTCATCAGCAATCGTATCAAAGGATAAATCCGCGATGCTTCGAAGTTTACTTTTACGAGCGGAGGTAAGAGCGATGACCTTAACACCTTGCTCCTTTGCTGTTTCTGCGGCGATTAACACATCTTTTCTTTCCCCTGAAAACGAAATAACAACTTGGACATCTTGCGGGGTAAGCGTACGGGCTATCGCTATCTGAACGTGACTGTCTTGTTCTGCTAAAGCGGTAATGCCTAATTTCAGCAATTTAAAGCTAAACTCTTTTGCCGTGAGTGCTGAGCCTCCAATACCCACGACTTGCACTCTATTGGCACCATCTAACAGTCGAATAGCTTCCGTGCAGGTATCAAGTGACAGCGCATTGGTTGTCTGGATCATCGCATCGGTTTTTTCTTGCACAAGCTTTTGAGAAATAACGCTGAATGGGTCATCGGCCAGAATATTACTGTGCAGTGGGGTGGTTTGAATGGCGTGCTTTCGACCTATATCCTCCGTCAGCGCTAACTTGAATTCACTGTAGCCTTTAAAACCAATTCGCTGCGTAAATTTCACGATACTTGATTGACTCACGTTGGTCGCTTGCGCCAGTTCTTGGCTTGTCAATGAGGCTGCCTGTTCCACATTTGATGTTATCCAATCCGCAATTTTTCTCGCATTGGCAGAGAGCTGAGTACGACGGCTGACAATTTTATTCACGACTGACACATTTCACCTCGATTATTTTAGAATAAAATATTCCTAATGAAGAATAATTAATATTCAGTTCAAACCGCCAATTAAGTCGGAATGCCTGGGATTTAGTATAAATTTATCACAATTATTCCACCTAAATCACCACTTCAGAATAACTCTAACTGTGATTTTTATCACTCAAACGGAATATTTTATTCTTTAGTATCGCCCTCAGTTTGTATTGGGTAAGAGAACAAGTAATGAAGATCGATTTGAACCGTTTGGTTACAGAGAGCCGCAATCCTGCAAGCGCAGACATTGATAAGCTATCAACAATTGACATGCTAGCCGTCATCAACAAAGAAGACCAACGTGTTGCGTTAGCCGTAGAAGAAGTCCTTCCTCACATTGCAAAAGCCGTTGACGCGATCACAAGTGCTTTTGCAAAAGGTGGCCGATTAATCTACATCGGCGCTGGCACTTCTGGGCGCTTAGGCATTTTAGATGCAAGCGAATGCCCACCGACTTATGGCACGAGCCCTGAACAAGTCATTGGCGTTATTGCTGGCGGGCACCAAGCCATCTTAAAAGCTGTAGAGAACGCGGAAGATGATCCTGCGCTCGCACAAGCAGATTTAAAATCGTTGGCGCTAACAGAGTCAGACGTAGTCGTCGGAATAGCCGCGAGCGGTCGAACTCCATATGTGTTGGGTGGCCTCACCTATGCTCGATTCATCGGAGCGACCACTGTGTCAATTTCATGTAACCCCGGATCTCCAATGGCAAATTCCGAAGACATTGCGATTACTCCAGTTGTCGGCCCTGAAGTGGTGACTGGGTCATCAAGAATGAAGGCCGGTACCGCTCAGAAATTGGTTCTCAATAAGTTGACCAGCGGCGCCATGATCCGCAGTGGGAAAGTGTTTGGAAATTTGATGGTTGATGTAGAGGCGACCAACGCCAAACTCGTCCAACGTCAAATCAACATTGTTATTGAAGCAACCGGAGTTGACAGCAAACACGCTGAATATGCGCTTAACGCTTGTAATAACAACTGCAAAACCGCAATTCTCATGATTTTGGCTGGCATCAGCGCCGAAGAAGCCTGTGCACGACTCAATAAAAGCGGTGGTTTCATCCGAACTGCACTCGCCGACGAATAATTAAATTCAGTTATAAAAGGTAATTCAAATGGCAAAAATAACGCCTACCATGATTGAAGCTTTACTGTTGGCCGTTGGCGGCAGTGGCAACATTCGTAAATGTGGGAACTGCATGACCCGCTTACGTTTAGCCCTCGTAGACATCAATCAAGCGTCTCTGGATACCATCAAGAAAACCCCAGGCGTTCTGGGTGTGGTAGAGAGTGACGAACAACTTCAGATCATTCTTGGGCCAGGTAAAGCGCAACAAGCTTCTGAGCTGATGAACAGCTTGATGCTTGAGCAGCCTGAAGCGACCGTAAAACAAACTAATGCAGAGGAAGATTTGTCTACGGTTGCGGCTGAACAAAAAAAGCAAATGAAGAGCAAGCAAACCAGTGGAGTACAGCGATTTCTTAGTAAGTTCGCTACCATCTTTACCCCCTTAATCCCTGGCTTTATCGCGGCGGGTCTGTTGCTTGGTTTTGCAACCTTACTTGAGCAGACCTACATTATCGATCAAGAACCAAGCAAGTCGCTGTTAGACCTTGTTGCCTACATGAAAGTATTTGGTACCGGCCTTTTTGCCTTTTTGAGCATTCTGATTGGCTATAACGCCCAGCAAGCCTTTGGCGGCTCTGGCGTTAACGGGGCGATTCTGGCTTCACTGTTCGTCTTGGGATATGACCCAACCGCCACGTCCGGCGTCTACTCAGGGATGAATGAGTTTTTCGGATTCTCTATCGACCCGCGTGGCAACATCATTGGGGTATTACTCGCGGCAATCACCGGTGCTTACGTAGAGAAACTGGTTCGAAAATACATGCCCGATGACCTCGATATGATCCTAACGTCTGTCGTCACGCTTCTCATTATGGGCGCGGTCACCTACTTGTTGATCATGCCGATTGGTGGCGAGTTGTTCAAAGGCATGTCTTGGTTATTCCTTAACTTAAACGACAACCCATTTGGTGCCGCTTTACTGGCTGGCCTATTTCTTATCTCTGTCGTGTTTGGTATTCACCAAGGGTTTGTTCCTGTCTATTTTGCACTTATGGAAGCGCAAGGCTTTAACTCTCTGTTCCCAATCTTGGCGATGGCGGGTGGCGGTCAGGTCGGCGCGTCAATGGCGTTGTACTTCAAAGCCCAAAAAGACTCTCTTCTTCGCACTCAAGTCAAAGGGGCTATTGTGCCTGGTTTGTTGGGTATAGGTGAGCCGCTGATTTACGGCGTCACACTTCCACGAGTAAAACCGTTTGTTACCGCTTGTATTGGCGGTGCAGCAGGCGGGTTCTTTATTGGATTGGTCTCTTACTTAGGGATGCCAGTCGGTTTAAATACAGTGTTTGGCCCATCGGGTATCGTCGCTGTGCCATTAATGACTTCTAACAGCGGTATTTTTGCAGGGATGGCGGTGTTTGTTATTGGTCTTCTTATTTCGTATGTCGTGGGTTTCTTTGCTACGTACATGTTTGGTTCCAAAAACGTTGATTTAACTTAGGTAAAAGCAGTGATGAAATTGAATAAGATCATTTTGAGTACAGCAGTATTGTCTGTTGTGGGTTGTTCGAGTGGCATGAATAAATTCAGTAATCAAGACCTAGAGCAGTACCAGCAACAACCAGAAAAATACGCTGAAAGCGTCGTAAGTACGATGAATAACAGAGAGTTAATCGGTCAAACATTGATGATGGATTTTCGCTCGTGGGGCAAAGACCCATACACCGATGAAGAGATCCCTGTAACTCGAATTAACCATGACATAAGCTCGATGATCACCGACTACCATATCGGCGGTGTAATTCTATTTCGCCAAAATCTAGTGAATTCGAATCAAATCGTCGAGTTCACTGATGCCTTGCAAGAGGCGAGCAGTAACCTACCTCTTCTCATCGCGACTGACCAAGAAGGCGGTTACGTCACTCGATTGCAGAATGGCACAGAGATGCCAGGAAACATGGCGCTAGCTGCCTCTGGTGACGCGAACAATGCTTACGTTGCTGGCAAGATTCACGGCTCAGAGCTGTCCGCTTTAGGCATTAACTACAACTTCGGCCCTGTGGTTGATGTCAATGTGAACCAGAACAACCCGATCATTGGTGTGCGCTCGTACAGCAGCAATGTTGATGTGATCAATGAAATGTCTACCGCCTACATGGATGGTATTCATGAAGCTGGCGTGATCAGTGCACTGAAGCACTTTCCTGGGCATGGCAACGTGAGCGTCGATTCACACTACGATTTACCAGAAGTCAGCTACTCACGAGAAGAGTGGGAAGCGATCGACCTCGCTCCATTTAAGTACGCGATTGAGCACGGTACCGATTCCATAATGTCAGCGCACGTGACGCTACCAAGCGTGGATGACACTATGATCCAAGCGACCTTAAGTGACAAAGAAATGCTAATCCCTGCAACGTTCTCCAAACCTATTTTGACTGGGGTTTTACGTGACAAAATTGGCTTTGATGGGCTAATTGTGACCGATGCGCTCGATATGGGGGCCATCGCTGACAACTTTGATCGCAACTACGCAGTTCACGCTTCACTTTACGCCGGTGCTGATATTGCTTTGATGCCGCTTCAAATTACCAACCGAGATGAAATCAAACAGTTGGAAAGCCTATTTGTCTACCTAGAAGACAAAATGGAAACCAATCCAGAGTTCCTTGAGCGTATGAAAGAAGCCGCAACTCGCGTTATAAAGAAAAAGCTTCAAATGGGTCTGGTTTACCAAACCACAGACAAACAGTTTGCCATCGACTCAGTAGGCTCTGAAGCGAACAAACTTGAAGAGAAAAAGGTCGCTGATGCATCAATCACGCTTATTGAAAACCAAAATAATGTATTGCCTGTCGATCCAAGTGAAGACAGCAATATCCTAGTTATTTCTGATGAAGATAGCCGCAATGCACTTGTAACCAAGTACCTGAACGTTGTGAAACAAGAGACAGGTAATCACCCAATGTTCATTAGCGAGCAGAAAGCGGCATTAATGGAAGATAACTTAAATGAAAATGAGCTTCGTAGCACCATTGTAAAGTCCGATCTGATTATCATGTCGACATACAACCTAATGGGCCACGCGGCAAATGCTCAGAAAATCGTAGATATCGCGAACGCTGAAGGCAAAAAACTGGTGATGATTTCAACGCGTAATCCTTACGACATTGCCCATGTAGACGGTGTACAAGCGAACATCGCTATTTACGGTATCACAGGGTTCGACGTGACCAACAATGACCGCAATTCACTTGAAGCAAACATTAGCTCTGGTATTCGCACCTTGTTTTTAAACCCTCAAACGGGACTGCCTCTGAACGCACCAACAGGAACTCTTCCAGTAGATGTAAAAAATGACAACGGTGACGTTATTTACCCATTCGGCCATTCAGTGAACTACCAATAATTCGTCCTAGGAATAATAAAAATGATAAATAAAAAGTCTGGAGCTACCCTACTAGCACTGCTTCTACCTAGTCTCGCGCTTGCGACTGAAGACAACGCCGTAAAAGTTGAAACGGAAGAGCTAACCCAAAACTTTACCTCTGAGTGGAACGTTGCGTCGAACATTTACATGGAAATGGAAAAGTTTGAAGGGCACAGAGACCCTGATGGCAATGCAGTGATAGACAAACTCACCCCAGTCGCACAGCTATTCATTAATAGCCCTAACTCCAAATGGAGCTATTTTCTTGAACATAAAGTGGCGCGCCGTTCGATCACTGAGGATCTAAATAACACAGATAACTCGTTTCAACGAAACCGTACTCAGATTGGTGCGACTCGTAACTTAGTTCGCAACGATGATGTGGTCTTTAATCTGAACGCTACATACCGAAAAGAATCTAACGACTCTGCACCGGGAACAGATGCTCGTGGCAGCCACAACCTGTACTGGATAATGCCTAGTGGTGAGTTTAAGATCACCGATAAACTCTCATTCTCTTACTGGGATGCGTTTTACTACTATGATCGCTTCGTAGGAGAGAACGATTACGAGTGGGAAGCGGAGCATGGTTTTGCGTATAAACACAGTGATAGTTTCACAGCAAAAGTCTACCTATACACCGATTGGACTTGGGATAACGACCAAAACAAGAACTGGGAACAAAACCAGATTCGTGGGTACTTCCCAACTAAAATTAATGACAAATGGAGCGTGATGCCTTATTTCCGCTACTTCATCAACGAGAAAATCTATGATGCGTCAAACAACTACAACGTCGTCAATGAGACAGACGACGGGCTGCGTTTAGGTTTGAATATCGACTATAAACTGAGCCCTAAATCAACGTTGTGGGTAGGTATGGCTTACGAAGAAACCAAGTGGGATGAGTCTAAGTCTGCGGGCCTAACCAGTGGTTCAGACAACAGCCAGAAATTCTATCTAGCTCAAGCGGGTTGGAAGTATAAGTGGTAACAGCTTGATTATATTTTCGATGTAACAACATACCAACCGGAGGCGCGTTCTCCGGTTGGTATACTAATGATCATGACTTCTCCCGTTTCATTGATACTAATCTGCACCAATAAAACTGCACACTCAATCAAGCGACTTTCCAATACGTGAAGATATTCGTATATTGCTAAATGAGCAATCAGGCTAGAACAGAATAGTCCAAAAACGGTTTTGGTAGCGTAAGGGAAAAGTATTTGCGTTTACATCAGTGAATCTACATGGAATCATTCGCATCCGCTTGATTCTCTGGCATCGCCTCAATAAAAGCAGGTAACTGATTGCACGCTTCGACAATTGAGTTAATCAGCGGATAAGGTGACATATCAACGCCAAAACGCAGCGCGTTATACACCTGTGGCACCAAGCAAATATCGACAATGCATGGTGAATCGGTGAGGCTATACACCGAATCACCGTGTGCTTTTCTGTGCTTTGCCAGTTTCTCTTCTAGAGCACGGAAACCTTGGTTCATCCAATGATGAAGCCAGTCCATTCTCGCCTCTTGCTCGCAAGACAATTCTCGCTCCAAATACTGCAACACGCGCAGGTTGTTCAGAGGGTGAATTTCTATCGCAATATCCTGAGCCATAGCCAACGCTTGATAACGCAGCGGTGTTTGCTCTGGAATGAGCGAGGAGTCAGGGCTGCTCTCACACAAATAGTGTTCATCGAGATATTGAAGAATAGCCAGTGACTGATTGAGTTGAACTTCACCATCCACCAGCACCGGCACTAATTCACTGGCATTGAGTTCGCGATATTGTGGATCATGCTGCTCGCCGCCATTACGCACCAAATGGACCGATTTAGACTCATAGTTGAGTTGCTTTAGGTTTAATCCAATACGCACCCGATAGGCAGCCGAAGAGCGCCAGTAACCGTAAAGTATAATGTTCTTGTTCACGATGCTCTCGCTCATACTGAAACCCTATTACGTGGATTATAGCGCTCGATACTGGCTCACTTTTTGGTCTATCGCGCCAAAAATGGAATCACCCGCCGCATCAAGCATCTCAAGCTTGATCGAGTCACCAAACGACATGAATTGAGTCGACGGTTTACCATCACGAATCGTCTCTATCATGCGTACTTCAGCAATACATGAATATCCCACACCACCTTCAGAAATCGAGGTGCCATGGTCAGTGCCTTGCTTATTAGAAACCGTGCCCGAACCTATGATCGCCCCTGCCGACAGTGGTCGAGTTTTCGCAGCATGCACAACCAACTCAGCAAAATTGAAAGTCATATCCACACCAGCATTTGGACAACCAAAAGGTGTGTCGTTGTAGGTTGAAGTCAGTGGCAGGTGCACTTTGCTCCCTTTCCACTGTTCACCCAGCTCATCGGGCGTAACAGCAACCGGAGAGAACGCTGAAGAGGGCTTGGATTGGAAGAAACCAAAGCCCTTAGCGAGCTCAGCCGGAATCAAACCACGCAGCGACACATCATTCACTAACATTAGCAAACGAATCGAATCATGCGCTTGCTTGGCGCTGGCTCCCATTGGCACATCTCCGGTGACAACCGCAACTTCACCCTCGAAATCGATACCCCATTCGTCACTGGCAAATTCAATGTTGTCACGTGGCCCAATAAAGGCATCTGAGCCGCCTTGATACATAAGCGGGTCAACCCAGAAGCTTTCTGGCATTTCAGCACCACGAGCCTTACGCACCAGCTCAACGTGGTTTACATACGCGCTGCCATCTGCCCATTGATAAGCGCGTGGCAGAGGCGATTCACAATATTGAGGCGCAAACACTTCACTGCCCGTCACATGCCCGCTGTTTAACGAGGTGTATAACTCTTGTAACTGAGGCGCAACGCTTTCCCAATTATCCAGAGCGACTTGCATGGTTGGCGCCAGATGCATCGCGTGGAAGATTTCGGTGGCAGCTACACATTGTTTAAGATCTTTACTTACGACCATCAATAGACCGTCGCGAGTGCCATTTTTCTTGGTTGCTAATTTCATCCTTGTCCCTTACTTCTTATCGTCAGCCATGGTTTGAGAACCTGTCTCTTGCAAACCAGTGTCTTGCCAACTGTAGACATATTCTTTGTTCTCAACGCTATCGAGTTCATCAGAGAACTGCAGCGCGTGGCGAGTATCGATCATCACCGCGACTTCATCAGTGAACTTTTTCTTATACGCTTGCCCTGCCTTAAAGGCTTTTGGGTGAGGCCCATGCGTGAAGCCTGCAGGGTGGAAGGTCACCATGCCCGCTTCAATGTTATCGCGGCTGAAGAAGTCACCAGCGTGATAGAACAGCACTTCATCGTAGTCGTCATTGTTGTGATAGAACGGCACTTTCAATGCACCTGGATCGCTCTCAATCGGGCGTGGTACAAAGGTGCACACCACAAAGCCTGCGCCAACAAACGTCGTATGCGCAGAAGGTGGCAAGTGGTAGCGATGCGACATCAGCGGTCTGATATCGCGCCAATTCACTTTCACCACCGCTAAGTCGCCATGCCAGCCAATTGCATCCAATGGGTTGAACGGATAGGTGATCACGCTGACTTTGTCGTGACGCTTCACCTGAACCTGAGTCTGGTTTTCTGAATACTGAGCGCGGAATTGATCATTGATAGAAGGGATGTCGAGCACAGCAGGATCAAACACCGCGTGATTGCCGACCATGCCTTTCTCTGGCAAGGAGTAAGCCGCGTCTGTGTTCTCTATCATCAAGATGAACATCGGCTCGCTTGGCTCTAAGCGCCAATTGGTCGAGCGCGGGATCATCACATAATCCCCTTCACTCACCGCTAGATGACCATAGTCACAATAGAGATCGGCGCTACCTTGGTGAATGAACAGCAGCTCATCCCCGTCGGAATTACGTACCAAGAAGTCCATCTTCTCGTCCATGCGCCACACGCGGATTTTGCAGTCCGCATTGTGCAAAAGATGAGGCACCGCCCAAGGGGTTATCTGGCTGGCTTTTTCCACCAGCGTAAAATCAAAAGCGCGAGGGCGTAAATCACCTTCCCACTCCGACCAACCTGTTGGGGCATGTTGGTGATGAAAATGAGCGGCAGGGCCGAAGAATCCACTTCGGCCCGCCTCTCGCTCATAAATTGCCTCTTCGGGGAAGTCGGCATGCGCTTGTTTAGAGCACACCCCCTCCCGATGAGGAAACGAGATCCATTTATGCATCGTCTAATACTCCTCGACGAATCTGGTCCTCTTCAATCGATTCAAACAGCGCCTTGAAGTTGCCTTCGCCAAAGCCTTCGTTGCCTTTACGCTGAATGATTTCAAAGAACACAGGCCCGATTACTGTCTGCGTGAAAATTTGCAGCAAGATGCCGTCTTTGGTCGGCGCGCCATCAATCAGAACGCGTAGGTCGCGCAGCAGATCGGTATCTTCACCGTGGCCTTTCACACGATCATCAACTTTCTCGTAGTAGGTGTCTGGTGTTGGCATAAAGTCCATGCCGCGATCACGCAGAGTCTTCACGGTTTTGTAGATATCATCGGTGGCGAGTGCGATGTGTTGGATACCTTCGCCGTTGTATTCACGAATGAACTCTTCAATTTGTGATTTGTCGTCTGAAGACTCATTGATAGGGATACGGATTTTGCCACATGGCGAGGTCATGGCTCTGCTCACAAGGCCTGTCAGCTTGCCTTCAATGTCGAAGTAGCGAATCTCGCGGAAGTTACCGATGCGCTCATAAAACCCAGACCATACATCCATATTGCCTTGTTTCACGTTGTGCGTGAGATGGTCGATTTCATACAAGCCAACATTGGCTTCGGCCATGCGCTGTTCCGCATCGTCATAGAATCGGAAATCGACGTCATAGATGCTCTGCTTGCCATAACGATCCACAAAATAGAGCAGGCTTTCACCGATGCCGTAAATGGCAGGAATACTCAGCTCCATCGGCCCTATTTCTGTTTTGTACTCTTCACCGCCGCCCTTAAACGCTTGTTCCATTGCAGCTGTCGCTTCGTTGACACGAAAAGCCATGCCACAGACCGATGGCCCATGCACTTTAGCGAACGCTTCCGCTTGGCTGTGCGGTTGTTCATTAACGATGAAGTTGATGTCACCTTGTCGATACAGCCAAGCCTCTTTTGAGCGATGCTTGGCGACCTCAGCAAAACCAAGTGACACAAACAGTGCTTTAAGTTGCTCAATTCCCTTGTGGTCAACGGCCGTGTATTCAACAAACTCGAATCCATCCGTGCCAAGCGGGTTGTATGACTCCACCATGAACTTTCTCCTTGTACCTATTGGTTTTGTATTACGTGATTTTTGTCCTTAATTAAATTTCGCCCACAAGCGGAAATAATGGAATGGATGGAGGAAAATGGGCAATTTCGATGAAACCCCATCAATTTGTAAAATAATTGTTACACACAAACCATCACAACAGGAAAGTGAGTGCTATCAAGGGATTGAAAGATAGTGGTTTGATTTACAGCAAAGCAAGAGATGTTACTTAACTGTTACAAGTGATTTTTTTGGCTAAAGCAGAAAGAGATAAGTGTATGTTGAACGTAAAAAGAGCATCACAAAACAGGTGATGCTCTTTTAAAAAGCTTCATATCCCAGCGGTATTCTTATGGGACGAAGTATCAAACCTAACCCATTACTTTAATGGTTGACGGTCAAATAGAGGTTGTTTCTCTCGTGAGCACGTCATCAATTTAGGCAATCACAGAACGAGACTTTTTCAAGCGAACTGAAAGCACGGACATTAAACTGATAAGCACCAATAGCCCGGTACCGGCACCACTACGTTCAACATCTTCAGCGCTATCATCACTTCTTTCAGCAATGTCTTCACTTGTTGCTCCAGATATCGGGATAAGTTTTACAGCCACTACCCTCTCGTCACCTACTCCATCATTACAATAAGCAAAGTGTGCGGTTGAATCATAAGCCATAGAAGAGGAGCTACTTTCACTCGCAAAACATTGTATTGCCGTCCCTGAGATAACACCCGCGTCATTAATGTCGGTTGCGTCCAATATTCTAAAGTGGTTGTTGGCATCACTGTCGTCACCACCGTTAGTTAGGTCGTCTAACCACCAAGCTTGATCATTATATCTTGCACGTCTATCAGCATCGGTACCAGTGTCGTTATAAGGGAAAATGAAGCCGCGATGCCTTCTTTCATGTCCGTCTACTTCAGCGTGAGTTTCGGCGTCAACATAGCCAACGATTTCATTGTAGCTGTTGATCTCACTTGCTTTTCCCTCTGCACTGTCAAAGAAAATGTCTTCACCTAAACTTGCGAAGAATGTGGCTGTTGGCGTTGTGTCATTCGCATCAGCGACGAACATACGATTATCAGACACACGATCCGACGGATAATCACCATCTCTTTTTGCATAACCAATAACCATCATGTTTTCATTAATATCTGTTGCGACAGAATTACTGTGGATGTATGAATCACTCACTTCTACCGTCGCATTAGCGATAAATGTCGTCGTCCAAGCATTTTCCGAAACGCTGAAATTTGACGTACTGCTTGGCCTAAACACAGCAGCCTGCATAAGAAAGTTATCAGAATCATCTAGCTCTGTATTGTAACCAACTAAAACAGGATAAGAGCTATATGTCCCTCTAGATGAAATCGTTGCAGCCCTCACACTCGCCTGTGCTGAAGCTTCATCATCGTTGTAAGAGTAATAGGTCGAACTGGTTTCCCAATCAGATACTGAGAAACGGTTTCCATCATCATTGGGGCCATTCGCATCGGTTATATTCCAGACAAAAGCTCGATTAGCAAAAGCAAAGTTCTGACACTCTGGATATAAAGCAGGCTCAATATCTTCATCGATACAATTATCTAGATCCTCTGCATCACTGTCGGATGTGTACGGAGAATCATAATCTTTATACTCATCACTGTAATAAAAAGTCGCAACGGACGCACTTCCGACCACATAGCTTTCTCCTCCATAACTGAAAGAATCAAAAGCCATCGTTCTTCCCATTTGGGAGATTATATTCGCTTCGCCGTCAGCATCGCTGATCGTAATGCTGGTATCGGCTTCAGGTTGGAGAACCGTAAATTCAGTGCCTGTATCGTAGTAACCACGCTGCCTATACAACTGAATATATTGGTTGTTATAGCTGTAATAACCACTGCTGGTGTTACCAAGAACAAAACCATTCTCGTCAACTTTAGTGATCACCTTCTCCTCTGTTCCATCAACAAAGGAATAACTATAACTGCTCACATCAGGTGGATTACTGCCAACATCAGGGATATCACTTAACGAATAAGAGTCATAGAAAGCCGTGGAATTCGTCTGATAGCTCAGCTCGTAATATGCATCACGCTCATTTCTCAAGCCTCCAATGCCTGCATCCTCATCGCCATACCACAACAAAGAACTCCAAGCTTCACAAGTCGCGTAGCCAAGTTCACTTGTGCAGTAGCTATAGATATCGTCATAATCCAAATAGTAGAACGTGTTATCGATACCAAAGGGGACCTCCTCTTTAAAGGAAAAACCTGGTTCTGCATTTTGAGCTTCCCCTGCGAATGCGTAGTCGGTGTCACCACAACTGGTACTAAAGCAATCCGTTGTACCAAGCTCTGGTTCAACTGCGACCCCGTACACCGATTCCGTTTCTACTGGTGATTCCTCCAAAACCACCCTATAAAGCGCAGCGTTACTATAAGAAGCAACCAACAACGTAGAAGAGACAACGACTGATTTTTTTACCATTGCCTTCATTCTACGGCTCCTAAAAAATAATCCATTTCAATACCAACGATAGCTTTCTGCCTTTATTGCTAAAGGCATTAAATTCATGAGTTCAATAGTGGACTAGGATAAAAATAGAAAATGTGGAAACTATGTAGAAACAATGGAGGTTTAAACAACCTGACTTGATGGGCTAATGATCTGATGCTCTTATAAAGTTAAGCGCTAACTTTCATCTCCTAGATTTATCCATTTTCTCTGCTAATTTGATCGCTAACCTATTTGCGTCAAAGAAATACACTTATATTTGGTTACGAATAGGAATTAAATTATGAACAAAATCACGACAGCATTACTTTTACTGACATCGACATTCGCGCTTCAAGCGTGTGCTGAAAGCCGTGAAGGTCCAAGAGAAATGCCAAGTTTTGAAGAAATGGATGCAAACGGTGATGGCGAGTTACAATTAGAAGAGCTCAGAGGTCCACTCGCCGATGACTTTGATAAACTAGACGCAGATGGAAGCGGTGGTCTATCGGAAGAGGAAGTTCCGCCACCACCACCAAGACGTCAATAATGGTTAGAGGGTTATCCTAAAATAGTGATAATTCAATGCGAGCTGATGGGGTATAGCACCCTGTCAGCTCGCTATTCATTTCTAACAAAAGAGTGCTTATACATGGCCTAAGATGAATAAAGAAATCAATGTCCATATTTCCCACACGATCGAGGGCTAATATTGGTTTATCTCATTTTATTGTCTTAACTCACTCTATCGTCTTAATTCACTTTAATTTCTGGAGAGAACGTGCGCATATCAATTTTCACCAAACTGTTTGTTTCAATACTAATGGTGTGCGTGACCATGCTCTTTGTACTGACCTATTTTATTAACTCCAGTTTTCAAAGAGGGCTCCAAGATTTCACAAATAATAATGAGATTGCCCTAGCTCAAGAACTCGCCAATAACTTAAAGCAATATTACTCACCTTCCGAAAAGTGGAGGCGGCTAGAGCGTGAACCACATTTAATCGCCAGTAGCATTGGCGGCCCCTCACGACCACATCCTCGTGACAGACACCCATCGCCACCACCATTAAGAGAGCCGGAAGCGCCAGGCCTTCAACCTATTTGGCAACGACTCAACATTTTAGATCAAGACGGGCGAGCCATAATTGGACCGCCTGAAAACCTACATCACCTTGAAGATGGTCAGCATCAAGCGCTAGTCGAAATAACACTGGATGATCAAGTTATTGGGTATATCTCCATCGTCCAGATGGATGAAATATCAGGGCCTTTAGCAGAAAGCTTTTTCAAACAACAAACGACGCATGTAAGCACTATCGCATCGATTACCGTGTTACTTTCATTCCTTATCTCTTTGTTTCTTGTTAGGCGATTTTTGAAACCATTGCGTGCTTTGTCGAAAGGTGCCAAATCTATCGAAAATGGCGATCTCGATTTCTACATTAAAAAAAGCGGCAATGATGAATTGTCTGATCTCATCGGAATATTCAACGGTGTTGTCGAGACACTAAGAAAACAGAAAACACTTAGAGAACAGTGGTTATCAGATATTTCACATGAACTTAGAACGCCTATCACCGTGCTTAGAAGTGAACTAGAGGCGCTACAAGACGGTATTCGATCACCTGAACCAAAATACATCGACTCGTTACATCAACAAATCATCACGTTGGGTCAACTCGTTGAGGATCTTCACCAACTCTCCCTGTATGACATCGGATTTAACCTCAATGTTAAAAACAACGTTGATATACATAAACTGATTGATTCTGTGATCGTTCAAAACTCGATCCGTTTAGAACAAAAAAACATCACATTAACAAAGCACTATGACCATTCGGCCCCACTGTTTACCTCGTGTGATGAGAGATTACTGACACAACTGTTTGTGAATCTGTTGGAAAATAGCGCACGATACACTAGCGATAATGGGCATGTATCGATAGATGTTACCGACATTAGTGATAGTATTATTATCAACGTTGAAGACAGTGATCCAGGTGTACCTGATGCATCACTTCCGCGTTTGTTTGAGAGGCTTTACCGCGTTGATAAATCGCGCAGTCGCTCAAGTGGCGGTTCTGGGCTTGGCTTATCTATCTGTAAAAATATCGTTGAAGCGCACCAAGGACACATTACTGCCGACCACTCAGAATTGGGTGGACTACGAATCATCATAGCGTTACCAAAGGAAATAAAATCGTGATCTTAGTCGTCGAAGATGAGCCTGCATTAGCAAGTGTACTGTGTGAGTACTTAGAGCACTCTGGCCTTGAAAGTCATCATATTATCGATGGTAATCTTGTCATTGACTGGGTAAAACAAGCATCGCCTAAACTCATTATTCTCGACCTAATGCTACCCAATCGAGACGGGTTGGATATTTATCGAGAGCTGAGAACGTTCAGTGACATCCCAGTGGTTATGGCGACAGCCAAGGTCGAAGAGATTGATCGACTCGTTGGGCTTGAACTGGGTGCAGATGATTATATATGTAAGCCGTACAGCCCGAGAGAAGTGGTTGTGAGGGTGAAAAATATTTTGCGCCGTTCCAACAAGCCCCAAGCCACGTCAACAACGAACGCCATTGATATTGATGAATTGAGTATGACCGCCGTCCTATGTGGTATTAAGCTAAGTTTAACGCCAGCTGAGTTTCGGCTTTTGCACCTTCTCTATCAAAATGTTGGCCGCATTTATAGTCGCGATCAATTGATTGATAAAATCTACGACGATAGAAGAGTGGTCAGTGATCGCACTATCGATAGCCATATTAAAAACTTACGCAAAAAAATGGTCTCGATAAATGAAAAATGTGACTACATTAAATCCATTTACGGGATAGGTTACAAACTAGAAATAGAATAATACGAATCAAAAAGCCGCTGTAGTCAGCGGCTTGATGAGTTCTAGAACGAACCTAATTCGAATATCAGAATCGCGTTAATCCCAGTTGAGAATCGACCAATTCGGTTGATCGGCCAGTGCTTTCAAACGCGGACATGGGTTCACCAGATAGGCAAAGTCAGCGTGTTCACACAAAGGTAAGTCGTTGATTGAATCCGTATAAAAGTGAATGTCTGAGTAGTTGGTTTCTTGATTGTCTAACCACTCTTTTAAACGCGCTACTTTGCCTTCACGGTAGCTTGGTACACCTGAGATTTGAGAAGTAAAACGACCTTGGTTTTCAATCAAATCAATACCGAGTGCGTTCTCAATACCAATCTTACGGCCGACCGCTTCCACTAAGAAAGTGACGCTGGCAGAGATGATCAACATATCGATATCATCATTCTCTAGCTGCTCAATCAAAGGTTTCGACTGTTTGAACTGCCTAGGTAAAATATGCTGCTCGACACACTCTTCGACCAAGGCGGTGACTTGCTCTGTTGGCATATCCGCCAGTGGCTGCATAGCGAACGTGAGGTAATCTTCCATGTTCAGCTTACCTTCCGAATACTGGCCCATTAAGCGCTTATCTTCTTCAATAAAGTTGGGGGCAGTGGCAATGCCCTTTTCAACCAAGAACTCATTCCAGAGCATCGCTGCATCGGCATTGATCAGCGTTTCGTCCATATCAAATACATACAAAGGTTTGAACATCTTAGGCTCTCACAGGTTGAATTTCGTTTAGGTTAAATAGGAGTTCAAGTTGGCTGCCGTTTGCCAACAGTCGCTCAGAGGAGCGGTTAAGTAAATCGACGGTTAATTCACATTCATCAACGTCCACTTGGTAGCGAATCACGTTACCCAGCAGCTGGTGGTTGCGAATGGTGCCCGTTTTCGGCGCGGAGATATGCTCGCCATACTGTCGGCCTTGCTCTTTAACGTAGATAGATTCAGGGCGAATCGCCACTTTCCATTCGGTTTCAATATTAAACAGTTGTTTAGCCTTGTTCGCTTGCACCAGATTGTAGTGCCCCATGAAGCCAGCAACAAACTCATTGGCAGGTTGAGTGTAGATCTCTTCGGGTGTGCCTGCTTGTACGATCTCACCTTTATTCATCAAGAAGATGCGGTCAGACATGATCATCGCCTCTTCTTGATCGTGGGTCACGAAGATCGTGGTCAGGTTCATCTCTTTTTGAATATCTCGGATCTGTTGGCGTAGGTGCTTTCGGATCTTCGCATCCAACGCTGAAAGTGGCTCATCGAGCAATAGAATACGCGGCTTGACCACCAAGGCTCTAGCTAAGGCGACTCGCTGACGCTGTCCGCCCGATAGCTGATGCGGGTAGAATTTCTCTTTGCCCGTTAAATCCACCAGCCCAATCACTTTCGCGACTTCGCGTTTAATCTCGTCAGCAGCAAGCTTTTTCATCTTGAGGCCAAACGCAATGTTGCCCTCAACCGTCATGTTCGGGAACAGTGCATAAGATTGAAACACCATGCCGATGCCACGCTGTTGTGGCACTTGGTGAGTAATCTCTTCACCGTTGACCCAGATCTCGCCACCATCAACAGGATTCAGGCCAGCCAAGCTGCGCAGTAGAGTCGATTTACCACAGCCACTTGGGCCAAGCAGAGTAATGAATTCGCCCTTCTCGATGGAAAATTCAATATCTTCAAACACCGTGTTGTCACCAAAGCTTTTGGTAAGGTTTTTCGCATTTACATAGCTCATTATTTTGTTCCCTGGCTGAAACGACTTGCCAACCAAGTCAGTAAGAAAATAAACAGGAAGTACGTCATCACTAGGGCTGACGTGAAGTGGCCGCTGGTTTGACGCATGTTGTATAGGTAGATTTGCAGTGTCTCGTAACGTGTACCCACCAAGATGTTGGCGAACACGAACTCGCCCAATAGGAACGAGAACGACAAGAACAATGACGCCATTAAGCCTTTCTTAAGGTTTGGCAGAATAATCAACAAGAACGCCTTGGTGGTACTTGCACCGAGCAGATGTGCTGCATCCATCAAGTCATGCAAGTTAATCGCTTCAAAGCTGTTGGCAATCGCGCGGTACATGAATGGCAGCGCGATGGTGAAGTAAGTACCAATCAAGATCCACGGTGTGCCTATCAGTGAGATTTCGCTGTCTGCATACAGCTGAAGCAAGCCGACTGACGA
The DNA here is from genome assembly GCF_041474095.1 of Vibrio sp. 10N.222.54.A3. Classification (NCBI taxonomy): domain Bacteria; kingdom Pseudomonadati; phylum Pseudomonadota; class Gammaproteobacteria; order Vibrionales; family Vibrionaceae; genus Vibrio; species Vibrio sp. 10N.222.54.A3. The sequence goes on along the minus strand of NZ_JBFRTN010000006.1, from coordinate 105,427 downwards.
CACTACTGGCGGCACCGCGAACGGCAATAAGATCAGGATGTTCATCACCTTGTCGAGCTTCGGGAAATAGTAAAACACCACGAAAATCGCAGGCAGAACCAACACCACACTCAATGACAGCGCCGCCACACAGATAAACAGGGAACGACCAAAGGCTTGTAAGAAGCGAGGATCGGTCAGCAGGTTGATATACCAATCTAACGTGAAACCATCTGGCAGGATCGTTGCGCCCCATCGAGAAGAGATCGAGTAAATAAAGGTCGCTAAGATCGGGATCATCATGATGCCGACAATCGAATAGACAACCGTTTTATGAAAGCGAGTATTTACGGTGTTCATTACTTTCTCTTCCCTGCGTAGCTTTTGCTGATAAGCCATTGGTTAATCACGGTGATGAAGGCCAGCATCGCCATCAGAATCACTGAAATTGCCGCAGCTAGGTTTGGTTCTAAGAACAAGTCGCCCGATACCAAGCTCGCGATTCGAATCGTAATCACGTTGTAGTTGCCCGAGGTCAACGCATACACGCTCGCGTAGGCGCCAATCGCATTTGCAATCAAGATGATGAAGGTGCCGAACAAGGCAGGAGACAGCACAGGCAGCGCTATTTTGGTCCAGTACTGCCAAGTTTTCGCACCAAGCAATGCCGAAGCGGCTTGCCAATTGTCACTCAAGGCATCAAACGCTGGATACAGCAATAAAACCGCTAACGGGATCTGGAAGTAGATGTAAATCGCTAGCAAACCCCACTTACCGTACAAGTCAAAATCACCCAGTAATCCATACTGCTTGAGCAATAAGGTGATCGCACCGTTGGTGCCCAAGATGATGATGAAGGCGAACGACAAAGGCACACCAGAGAAGTTGCTGCTCATATTGGTAAACGCGATCACCGCATCGCGGATTTTAGAATCAACACGGCGCAATGAAGAGACCAACAGAGTCGCAATCGCCAAGCCAACAATGCTCGACCAAATCGACAACCATAAACTGTTGCCAAAAGCCTGCATCATGAAAGCAGAATCGAATATTTCAGAATAGTTTTCGAGAGAGAGCTCATCGTCATAGAAGAAGCTGTTGATCAGCACCCAAACCATAGGTGCCAGTTGGAACAGGTAGAAGAACAGCGCGAAAGGCGCAAGCCACAAAGCGGGCTTGAAGCGTTGAAACAAAGATTTGGTTTTGGGTTTAAGCGCAGAGCCATCGCTCTGCGTGATTACAGAACTGCTCATAGGGCCAACAATTCCTGAGTGTAAGATTTATCGTGTTCAAGGTTGAGTAACTGACAGACGCTGCCGCAGATATCAGTCTGTTTCACTGAACATTCTTGGTGTGTAAACTTATCGCCAATCACAAAGAAAGGCACTTCACGCTCTTCAGGCAGAATGCCACCATGAGACAAGTCATTGTTCATGCCGTGGTCACTGGTGATGATCACCTGATAACCATCGTCTACCCATTTCTCAAGATAGTTTGATAGGTAGATATCCGCGCCACCTGCACTATTGCGGTACTGGCGAGAATCCAACCCATGCTTATGTCCCATATCGTCAATGTTCATTGGGTGAATCAGTAAAAAATCAGGCTGATGAGTCACGCGCAGGTGCTCGGCATCCAAGAACAAGGCTTCATCTGGGTAGTGATCCCAGTGGTAGAAACAGCCATGTTGAATGTTCATGGTCTCATCGTTGGTAAAGCGGTCACGCACAGCATCAAATGGCGCTCGGTTATATAACTCGCTCACCCAATGGTAAGCCGCAGCTGCCGTCACTTTGTTCTGCGACTTCGCCAAGCTAAATACCGACTCGTGATTCGATAAACGCACGATTTGATTGTTGACGATGCCACTCTCGACAGGGCGAGCACCGGTCAGAATGCACTCATACAGTGGACGTGACATAGACGGCAGCTCGCACTGCACAGGGTAAAGCGTGGCGCGCAGCTTATTTTTTTGCGTGCTCTGCGAAGTACTCTGTTTATTGTACGAATCGCTCTGTTTATTGTACGAATCGCCTTGGTTGCTGTGCATATCGCCCTGTTTTGTCTGCAAATCGCTTAGTTCTAGAAGACCGTTCAGGTAGCCCATGCAATCACGGGCTACCTGATAGTTCAGTCCATCTAGAACAACAAGGATAACCTTATTGCTCATGGTCTATTCTCTATTGCTTGTTTCTAAAAGCCACCTATTGAAGGTGGCGTGTTAAGCGGGATTACTGCTGGTGAATCAATACGCTTTCTTGCCATTGACGTGGCAGGCGACGTGCTGATTTTTCCCATGCTGAGAAGTCAGATACTGGGTGCACGTTGCTGTATTCATCGTTCGAGATCAGCTTGTCTTGTACTGATTTAGGCAACGTAACGTTGCTACGGATTGGACGTGCGTAACCTTCTGCCAGGTTGATTTGGCCTTGGTCGCTGAAGATGTATTCACGAGCCAACTTCGCCGCATTCGGGTTTTTCGCGTATTTGTTGATGATGGTGGTGTAACCAGAGATCACTGAGCCATCTTGCGGGATGCTTACGGTAAAGCGCTCACGGTCAATCTTGTCGCGGTAGTTCAGTGCGTTGAAGTCCCACATGATTGCTACTTCCACTTCGCCTTTTTCAAGGTTCGCAATGCTTGGATCTGTGTAAGATAGACGGCCTTGCTTCGCTAGTTCACCAAAGAATTTAATCGCTGGTTTCAGGTTCGACTCGTCACCGCCATTAGCAAATGCTGCCGCTAAAATCGCGTTGTTTGCTTGCGCGGCTACGCCGACATCGCCCACTGTGACTTTGTAGTCGCCTTCTAGTAGGTCACTCCAAGTTTTCGGCGCATCTTCAACAAGGTTGTTGTTTGAAATGAACGAGATAGTACCTGTGTAAGCCAGAGCCCAGTGACCATCTTTGTCTTTTGCCCAGTCTGGAATGTCATTCCAAGTGGTTGGTTTGTATGGCTGAGTGACGTTTTTCTTTACGGCCACACGTGCGAATGCGAAACCCACATCACCAATATCAGCGGTTGCGTTTTTCTTCTCTGCTTCAAATTTCGAGATCTCTTGCGCCGAGCTCATATCGGTATCCTGATGCTTCAAACCGTAGTTTGCTTTCAGGTCAGTCCATGTGCCTTTCCAGTTTGCCCAACTGTCTGGCATACCCACACTGTAAACTGCACCCTCTTTTTGAGCGGCTTCAATCAGTGACTCAAGATCAGCATCCTTCGCCATCGCTGGCATTGAAAGTGTTGCCGTAAGTCCTGTTACACCAATCAATTTAGCGGTTGTGCCTATCAATTTTGCAGGTGAACCGATTAATTTAGCTGGCGATACAGTTGAACGGCTAAGCAAAGTTTTCATTGTCTCTATCCTTCTGGACTAGGTCAGTAAGTTCGTTTTGTATGCTATAGCCGGAATGTGACGGTTTGCCGTAAGTTATTTGACAGTTCGAGTGCATTTACGTGGCAGTTATATTTCACTCATATGACAATAAGCCATTGTTTACTGTCACATTCCTGTTAACTCCATGGTTTACCTTATTAAGCACACGAACTTATGGACTAGATCAGTAATGAGAACATTGGGCACCGGGCAATCAGGGACACAGTTAGGAAGAATTAAGGCGAGTATTCGAGAGCAGCTTCAATCAGGTATCTTCATTGAAGGGCAAAAACTGCCATCAGAAAGAAACCTTAGCGAACTGTTTTCCACCACACGAATCACGCTCAAAGATGCGTTGGTGTCTCTGGAAACCGAAGGTTTGATATACAGAGAAGAGCGCCGTGGCTGGTATGTGTCACCCGAACGTGTTCGCTATAACCCATTGTCACGTTCTCACTTTCATCAAATGATTCGCGAACAACATCGTATTGCAGCAACCAAGTTGCTCAGCACCCGCACAGAAATGGCCGCAGGCGATTACGCCAAAGCATTAGAAATAGAACAGATAACCCCGATACACGTGATTGAGCGATTACGCTTTATTGATGGCAGAGCGGTGCTGTTTGTTGAAAACGTCTTAAAAGCGCCGTTGTTTGAGAAGGTGTTGTCAGAAAACCTCACCATGTCGCTGACAGGCATCTACCGAGAAAAATACGGCTACGAGACCAAACGATCGCGCTTTGATGTGATACCCACCTCTGCCCCTGCGCATGTCGCCAAGGCATTAAATTTGGCTGAGGGTCAACCGGTGCTGAAGATCTGCCGTGTGAACTACAAGCAAGATGGCGAGTTGATGGACTGCGAACTGGAATACTGGCGACCAGACTCAGTAGTGATCCACATTGATAGCATTGGCTAGTACCACATCCTCTTAATGCGGTAGCAACACAAATACAAAAACTCCGACTGATTCAGTCGGAGTTTTTTAACAATCAAACATTAAGGTGCGCGAATCATCTAGCTCATGAATCAAGCTTGAGGAACTTCCTTACCCTTGTTGAATCTGGGTTAGTGAAGAACTTCTCAGGGTTGGATTTTTCAATCAATATGCCTTTTTCAAGAAATACCACCTGATCCGATACCTGACGCGCAAACTCCATCTCATGTGTCACAACCACCATGGTGTAGCCCTCTTGCGACAGTTTCTTCATCACCAACAACACCTCTTCGACCAATTCAGGATCGAGTGCTGACGTTGGTTCATCAAACAGCAACACATCCGGCTCCATCGCGAGAGCTCTGGCAATAGCGACACGTTGCTTTTGCCCACCCGATAACATGCTTGGGTAGTTCTCTAGTTTGTGCGACATACCAACCTTATCGAGTTGCTTACGTGCCATCTCTTCGGCGTCTGATTTCGCTATCTTCTTAACATGAACCAGCGCTTCCATGACGTTTTGCAACACGGTGAGATGCGGCCATAAGTTGAAGCTTTGGAAAACCATTCCAAGACGCTCTCGAAGTTTCGCCAACTCTTTGTATTTGAGTGGCTTACCCGTTTCAGAGTTGATACCAATACGCTCATCACCCATAAAAATCGTGCCGCGCTCTGGCTGCTCTAACCAGTTCATGCAACGCAGTAGCGTCGATTTCCCCGAACCTGACGAGCCGAGAATACTCACCACATCGCCTTTGTTGATGTTGAGGTTGATGTCTCGCAGTACTTCGATGCCATCAAACTGTTTCGACAGGTTTTCAACCTTGATGATCGTCTCTCGTTCTTCCAATAGTGGCTCGCACTCAATCACTTCCAAATTCACGCCCAAAGAAGGGTTAATCGGTGCTTCCGTTTCAATAATCTCTGATTGTTTAAGCATGGCTAAGTCCTCTAAGTTCAACTTTGGTTTGGATTCGTTTGGTGATGCTTTCAAGTGCAATACTCACAACCCAGTAGAGCGCGATAGCAATGATGAACGCATTCAATGGGATGAAGTAGGTCGATTGAATGCTGTTGGCGGCCGCGGTAATTTCTGCGACGGTGATGATGCTAAGAAACGCAGTGTCTTTTAAGCAGATGATGAGTTGGTTAGTGATCAGAGGAACCGACTTACACAACACGTTGGGTGTGATGACTCGTGTGAAGGTTTTGAGTTTAGAAAAGCCATAAGCGTGCGCCGCTTCGATGTAACCAGGCTCTAACCCCTTACGAACACCTCGGAAAATCTCACAGAAATACGTACCATGATAGAGGCTGAGTGCGATGATTCCCGCAGTCACTGCATCTAGTCGAATGCCAACCTGAGGCAAACCGTAATAGAGCAGATAGGCTAAAATCAGAAACGGTAAGGTGCGCATCATGCCTATCAAACTGTTGATGGTGTACTTAACACCGAGTCTCGAGTTTTCGAGACAGTACAACAAACCAATGCCTATGACGAAACTCAAGATTGAAGACGAAACAAAAAGATAAAACGTGGTCACAAAACCAGAAGCAAACAGCTCTTTTTGTTGCCAGATAATATTCCATTCTTCCATATTTACTCCTTAAATTTACCCACTCAATGACGCTTCACAAGCAGGTAAATGGTGTAGCTGACCAAGTAGTGATGACGGCCAAACTGTTGCTGCTACTGTAAACAGATGTATGCACTTATTGCTGCAGATAAGTGGCTCGGTTTTCAGCCACAGCTTGCAACTTCACCAACACGCCAATAATCAACATGTAAATGGCACCGGCACATAGAATCGGCCCAAGTGGTTCATAGGTAACCGCAGAGATTCGATTGGTGACACGAGTTAGGTCGACGATGCCGATCACCGCAATCGCTGGGCTGCCTTTGATTAAGAACGACATCTCATTGACTAGCGCTGGTAGGCTCATGATCACCATTTGCGGGAACATGATGCGGCGAAAATAAGTGATACGTCTCATACCAATGGCTTCTGCCGCTTCCATTTGTCCTTTTGAAAAGTTAAGAAAGGCATTGCGCCAAATCTCTGCATTGAATGCCGATGTATTGAGTGTGAGAGCTAAAATAGCAGAAACGTGTTTATCTAAATTGATGCCAAATGACGGAAAAGAAAGGAAAATAAACAGAGCCAGTGTCACCAAAGGCGTTGCTCGTGCCCAGCTGACATAGATACCCAACATTTGATCCACAAACGGGATTTTCATCATTCTAACTAAGGCAATCATTAGGCCGATGACGACACCTAATACAATCGATACTGCCGATATCCATGCCGTTGCCCACGCGCCCTGCAGTAACTGTTCCCAAGCGTAATAATCCATAAACGACCTCTTTGATCAGCGACTTCTTTCGATAGATTGTGCGCCAAAGACTCATGGGTTAAACCGCTTTGAACCCATTGGCATGGACACAAACAGCCGCTAACTGTTTGTGTCGGCGCATGCTTATTCATCTATTGAACGGCTGTTAGCTTGTGATACTGCTCAACGGAAGTGATGGCCTCTGAAGGCAGTTGGTCGAACGACTCACCGAACCACTTCTTCTGCAACTCCGCCATTTTTCCTGTTTGCTCTAGGTGCAGGAAAAACTCCGTTAGGTATGCCAAAAGCTCAGGGTTCTCTTTAGGAACAGGCCAGCTCACGAAACCAGGACCAGACACCGCCTCGCCTTTTTTGAATACCTTTGACTTGGATTTCACTACCTCGTTAACTGAAACCACACTGTTGATCACATAGTCTATTCGGCCGATTGCCAAGTCGGAATACGCTTCTGGGTAGGATTGATACTGCACCACTTTACCCAAAGACTTGCCTTGTGCTTCGAGCATCACTTCGAGCTCTGGAAGCCTTTCTAGCAAAGCACTGCCCGCTTGTAAGCCCACTGTTTTTCCATCTAAATCGGCTACCGTATTAATATCTTCCGCGTCAGTTCTGGTTAAGAAGTAATGCTGCGCTGAAGCGATAGGTGGAGTGAAATCAAAGGCCTTCAAGCGAGCATCGGTAATGATCGCGCCAGTTAACGCCACATCATATTGACCCGCAGATACCGAAGCGAGTAGTCCTGTCCAAGGTAAGATCTCTTGTTCGATATCGAACTTCGAATATTCACGTAACTCATCAAGCAAATCTTTGTTAATCCCCGCAGGCTTACCGCGGTCGATATAGTTGAATGGAGAGTAGTTGTCTTCTGTCGCCACTTTCATGAAGCCTTGCTTTTCGATGGCTGCAAGCTCCGATGCTTGTGCGACTCCAAAACAACCCAGTACAACTGTCGCTGCCGCTGTTGAAACCCATGCCTTCATCGTCATTCCCTGTTTCATACGCTTTCCTTATCGAGATTATTTGCCTGCCTTTACTTTATGAACGGAATGCATCGGAGACGTAGAGCCAATTTAATTTTCAGGTTGGGACAGAACGATTTTCTAGTTTGGGACAACGTAATTTTCGGGGTTGAGAGAGAGCAAAACACACTCTTAAAACATCAATATGAACTCTGGCGCATTTCTTGCTCTTTTATACAAATTGGACTGAGGTTCACTGAGAATAAGGACTGTATCTCATGGCGATAAATCACAATTGTTTCATCGAGTTTGATTCCAAAAGAAGCCTGCAAGAACAAGTACGTAGCTATTTGGTGACGGCGATATTGAATGGTATTTTTCCGGCTGAACAAGCGCTTCCGTCTTGTCGTAAGCTGTCTAGCCAATTGGGTGTTTCACGCAATACTGTCTCGTTGGTGTACGACAGTTTGCTCGACGATGGCTACCTCATCAGTAAGCCTCGCAGTGGTTATTACCTTTCAGAAAAGTATGAAAACCCGAGTGATACTATCGACGCGAGTTTGGATCATTTTGAATCAGCCGACAGCGACAATGCACCGGATTGGAGCAAACGCGTTAAGCTGCAATTGGGCCAATACCCACGCATCGTCAAACCCTCGCATTGGAGTTGTTACCAATACCCATTTATTTTTGGCCAACCCTCTATCAATGACTTCCCATTAGCTCAATGGCGAGAAGCGACAAGAAAGGTCACCTCAGACCCACATGATCACCGCTGGCTTTGCGACAAGGTCGATAAAGACGTCGACATGCTGGTCGAACAGATACGCACAAGGGTGCTCCCACAGCGCGGTATTCATGCCCAAAGTGATGAGATCCTCATAACCTTAGGTTCGCAGAATGCGCTGTATTTGATTTCGACTTTGCTCATGAACCATCAGAGTCGAGTCGGAGTCGAGAACCCCGGCTACAAAGAAGCGAATCACATCTTCAATCTCTCTGGCGCGCAGTTACACCCGCATCAAGTGGATGAACAAGGATTGAGATTCAATGAGCACTCTTCACTGTGTGATCACTTCTATGTCACGCCTAGCCATCAAGCTCCAACCGGCGTCACCATGAGTGACGAGCGTCGAACTCAGTTACTGGAAATGGCCAAAGCCAATGACGCGGTAATTATCGAAGATGACTATGACGCCGAGTGTAACGTGGAGTGGAACCCTAAACCCGCGCTAAAAGCCAGTGACAAAGAAGGACGTGTCATCTACGTCAGCAGCTTCTCTAAGCTATTAGCACCCGGCTTGAGATTAGGCTACATCGTGGCACCTGAAGAGTTGATCTACGATCTTAGAATACTGCGTCGCTTGATGTATCGACACGCACCAAGCCGCGTTCAGATGGAAGTGGCGCACTTTATTGAACAAGGCTACTACGACAGCTTTGTGAGGCGCTTTAGGGAAAACACACGCCAGCGCTGGAAGCTGATCAACGATGCGGTCTTGAAGTACCTACCTGACTGCAAGCGACTGGCTCAAAGCGAGCAGGCCAACTCTCTGTGGCTACAAACGCCCAGTCACATCAATAGCCAACGCTTAGCGTCACGAGCCGCACAAAAAGGGATTTTGATTGAGACAGGGTATTCTCACTTCATGACCGATCCTGAAACGAAGTTGAGCAATGAAACTTCATCCGAATTTGATCCTAATTCTTATTTCAGGTTGGGCTTTCACGCCATCGACAAAGACTTGATCGCCCCCGGCATCAAAGAGCTGTCAGAGGTAATGAAGAGCTAGCATCACAAAGGGTTATGTAGACGTTGTTATTCAAGACAATGACGTAAAAAAGAGCATCAATCGATGCTCTTTTTCGACTATACCTAACCAATTGGAAGCTAGACACTCAAAAGCCAAGCACTCAGGAAAAATAAGCACTTTGAAAAGAACGGGGAATCCTTTGCCAAAGTGCCTTGGTTGCTGTGCTAGCTATCTTATTGAAGAATTAAGAAGCAAGTTCAAACAACACTTCATCAATGATCTTAACGCCTTTCTTTATCTCGCTTGGCTGAATAACCAAAGGTGGCGCAACGTGAATGCGGTTATTCACAATGAAGGTCAACAGGCCTCGCTTGGTCAATTGCGCTTTCAATTGCCCCATTTTTTCATTGCTTAAAGGTGTTTTACTTTCACGATCTTCCACCAGCTCAACCGCCCAGAACATCCCTTTACCGCGCACATCACCAATCATAGGGTGCAACTCTTGAAGGCTCAGTAGGAGCGGCCCTAGAACGCTGTTACCGACGTTATCAGCGTGTGTGACAATGCCCTCTTGCTCCATCACATCGAGCGTTGCAACGATAGAAGCCATCGCCAAAGGGTGACCAGAGTACGTTAAGCCGCCCATAAAGAAGTTTGACTTAAAGTGCTCAACGATCGGTTCGCTGACCACCACGCCACCAGCCGGCACATAACCCGAGTTCACCCCTTTCGCGAAAGTAATCAGATCTGGCACGACATTAAAGTGCTCAAACGCAAACCACTTACCCGTGCGACCAAAGCCGACCATGACTTCATCGAATATCAACTGAATGCCATGTTTGGTTGCCAGCTCACGCACGCCGATAAGGTAATCTTTGGGCGGAATGAGAAAACCAGCCGTTCCCGGAATCGTCTCTAGGATAATCGCCGCAATCGCCGTTGGTCCTTCGCATTCAATCACTCGCTCTAAATGCTGCAGGGCACGCTCACTCTCTTCTGCCTCAGTCGCCGCGTTGAATTCGCTTCGATAGAGAAATGGATTGAAGAAGTGAACGTGCCCACGGCTATACTCGTTTGGAATTCGACGAAAATCCCCCGTCGCAGCAATAGCAGTACCTGTATTGCCATGGTAAGAACGGTAAGCAGATAGCACCTTGTCGCGCCCTGTGAATTGTCGCGCCATGCGAATCGCATTTTCGTTGGCATCTGCCCCTGCATTGGTAAAGAACACCTTCTTAAACGAGCTTGGCGCTTTCGACAAGATACGCTTAGCCGCCAAACCACGAGTGAGGTTGGCGGTCGCAGGGGCAACGGTCACTAATGAATCAGCCTGATCTTTAATCGCTTTGATCACTTGTGGATGCTGATGACCAATGTTGGTGTTAACCAGTTGGCTACTAAAATCAAGGTATTCTTTACCTTCGTAGTCCCACATTTTGCATCCTTGCCCACCCGCAATGGCGATAGGCTCCGCTGCTTCTTGAATCGACCAAGAATGAAATACGCTCTTGTCGAGGTCGATAATATCTTGGTTCACAAGCTGTTCTGTTGATACTTCCATTTCATCGTCTCCATTAACAACACTAGATTCACAGCCGCTCGTGCTTGGCTCGCCTTCGAGAATGAAAGACACAAAACACGACATTGAAAAGGCTGCGCTATCGGATGGAATAATCTTCATCCCAAACAGGGCGGAGGTCATAGTGTCAGTTTCAACAAAACATTGGGCCAGTACATCAGCCCAAGTCTCATCCCCGATCCAACAAACTGCCTGACCCAATCCAATCGTCGATCTGGCTCTATTCAAAACTCTTAGGTGTGAATAGATTGAAAGGTAGACGAGACAGATCTCATCGAACGCTAATTAACGCAGCAGCAATATCAAAAGCAAAGAGGTGAGCAAGAGTGGAATTAGGATTAGCGATGACATTGATTCTGTTTGCAGGAGTAGTTCGAGGCTATTCAGGATTTGGGTTTGCGATTATCGTAGCGCTTTCCCTCAGCTTTATTGTTCCACCATTGCAAGCGGTAACCATCGCTATCTTGTTGGACTTTTTAAGTGCCTTTCCTCTGCTCAAGCGAAGTAAAACCACCATCAATATCCGGCTTATTGCGCCGCTGTGTATTGGCATGTTGGTTGCGGTGCCTTTCTCGCTGTATTTCATTAGCACGATATCGGAATCAGGCTTGAAGGCCTTTATCGCGATGATGTCTTTGGTCGCTAGCACGCTGATTATTTTGGACTTACGCCTCACTTGGTTGCACCAACGACACGCGTTTTGGGCGGGAGCCATTTCGGGGTTTAGCATGACCACCGCTTCTTCAGGAGGTCCGCCATTAGTGACGTATTTGATGAACCTGACCATTAAAACCAGTGAACAGAGAGCCACCGCGATTGTGTTTTTTCTGCTGAGTTCAGCGATTTCACTGATCGGCTTCATATGGATTGGCGCATTTAACCAAGAATCGTTCATCACAGGTTTATGGCTATTACCGGCAGCTTTGATTGGCAATGTACTGGGGCAAAAACTGTATCTATCAGTACCGAACTTGTCTGCAAAAACAACGACCGCGCCGATTTTGATCGGCATGGCACTACTTATGTTAATTTCAAATTAGAAGGATGTATTTATGGATAAGATAGCGTTCATTACAGGGGCAACCTCTGGTTTCGGCAAAGCGGCAGCAAAACGTTTCGCAGAAGATAACTGGTCGTTAGTGCTGTCTGGTCGTCGAATCGAAAGGCTACTCGACCTAAAGGAAGAATTAACGGTGCCTGTGCATGTAATTCAACTCGACGTTCGAGACGCAGACGCCGTAAAACAAGCCATTGATTCACTACCTGCTGAATTCTCATCGATCACCGCATTGGTCAATAATGCAGGATTAGCCTTGGCACCAGAAGGCTCGCCTGATGTGGACTTGAAAGACTGGCACACAATGATCGACACCAATGTCACTGGCTTGGTTAATGTTACTCACGCGCTGCTGCCGACGTTAATTAAAAAAGGCGCAGGAAGCTCGATCATCAATGTTGGATCAATCGCCGGGCAATGGCCTTACCCAGGAAGCCATGTGTATGGTGCCAGCAAAGCATTCGTAAAACAGTTCAGTTACAACCTACGTTGTGACTTACAAGGCACAGGGGTACGAGTGACTGACCTTTCCCCTGGTATTGCAGAAACGGAATTTACTCTAGTAAGAACCAAAGGTAATCAGACGGCTTCAGACAATCTTTACCAAGGCACCACACCGTTGTCAGCAGAGGATATTGCCGAGCAGATGTTTTATATCGCAACCTTGCCAGATCACATCAACATTAACCGAGTCGAAGTGATGCCGACCCGTCAAGCATGGTCTGCATTCGCAATAGATAGGGACTAAGTTCAAACCGACACAAACAAAAAAGGTGGTCTTTTCAGGCCACCTTTGTCATTTCTTTCACACGATACTTCAAATATAACCAACGGCATAAAAGACGGTGTCTAACTCGCCTCATTACTCTTTTAATGAAAGTAAGATTAGAGATACTCAACTAAACAATTTGCTGCTCATGTTCTTTGTTTGATTCCGTCTCTTTCGACAAGAAACTCGCTACGATCTCTCTCAGTTTGCCTTGGTTAACCGGTTTAGGTAAAAACTCATCCATGCCTACATCGAAGCACAAATGCTTGTCTCGCTGCACGACGTTGGCCGTCAGCGCAATGATTGGAATATGCTTTGCAGCCCCTTCTTCGAGCGCTCGGATCTGCTTGGTCGCTTCGAAGCCATCGAGAACCGGCATCTGACAATCCATAAAAATCATCTCGTATTCGTTGACTTTGAATTTCTCGACACCAATTTCACCGTTGTCGGCAATATCAACCTCAAAGCCAAGCTTCTTGAGCATCATCTTGGCGACTTGTTGGTTTACTCGCGAGTCTTCAACAACTAAAACTGTACCACTAAATTCTCCGGCAACTGCGACAGGTTTTGACTCTGCTTGAATTGGAGCTTGTTTATCGGCTGGTGTGGCGTTTACAGAGACAATGGGAGCATCTTTAACAACCGCTGCAGGTTTACTTAACGGCACAGGTTCATTGTCTTTAAACGCAACCTCTCCTCTGTTCGGATAGGTAAAGACTGAAGTATCAGCCGCTCTCGCGAGTACCTCACTGATGGTCCATTTAAGCTGATTATCTTGGTAAGGACGCGCAATGTAGGCAACAAAACCGACTTGTTTAGCACGAGCTTCATCTTGCTTTCTAGGGTCAGCAGAGATCATCACTAACTTGGGACACTCGCTACCAAAGCGTTCAACTAAGCTTCTCGCCAGTTGAAAGCCATCAACGGACGGCATTACTTTGTCTATCAGAACGAGATCATAAGGTGATGACTTAGCCACAGACTCTGAAACCAACTCTAACGCTTGGTTTGCCGTTTCACAGCACTCAGACTTAACGCCAAAGGATTGAAGCTGTGTAGACGTTATACGCATGTTCAGCTGGCTATCATCCACAAGCAGAACCGAAACCTTATTGAAATCGATATTGCTTTCATCGGCTTCTAAACACGGGTCAAAGTCAGCCGTAAAATAGAAGGTACTGCCTTTACCTTCAACACTGGTGAGTTCAAGCTTGCTGCCCATCAATGTCACTATCTTCTCGCATATTGTTAGACCAAGCCCTGTGCCTCCATAAATACGTGTGGTACTGCCGTCGGCTTGTTGAAACTTATCGAACACCGATTTCTGTTTGTCTTCTGCAATACCGATACCGCTGTCGACAACCTCGAACCTCACTCTGAGTTTTTGCTCAGGCTCAACCACCTCTTCCAAACGAAGCGAGAGCGTGACGTGGCCATGCTCGGTAAATTTAATCGCGTTACCTACTAAGTTATTTAGGACTTGTCTTAGTTGTGTACCGTCACCAATCACCATGGTTGGGATCTTAGGGTCGATCGCTAATTGGAATCGAAGCCCTTTCTGTTCGGCTTTCACTCGAAAGGTTGATTCAACGTCGGCCGCAATGCCCATCATTTTCATCGGCTCTTGCTGAAGCTCTAGTCGCCCCGCTTCGATCTTCGAGTAATCGAGAATGTCGTTGATTAAGTCGAGCAACGTAAGCGAAGAGGTGTTGAGCATGTTGATGTACTCTTTTTGCTCTTTCGGCATATCCATTTCAGAAAGCAAAGACGACAGCCCGATAATCCCATTCATTGGGGTACGGATTTCGTGACTCATATTGGCAAGGAATTCACTTTTATTGCGGTTGGCCACCTCAGCAATGTCTTTGGCTTTTTCCAGCTCTTGATATTGTTGACGAATACGTTCTACCGATCGGTTATAGCTACTCTCTAGAGTCGATATCTCATCTTTGTAAGTAGAGTGAGTTGGCGTTATAAAGCGCGGTTTGTTGTCTTCGACCTGTTGTTGGTTGATTTGGGAAGACATAGTCATCAAACGTTTTACGACAAGACGATAGACGATGGTTAAACATACGAGAGACAACAAGAAGATTTTAACGGCTTCGAAGGCGAGCAACAATAACACTCGTTCTTCAAAGTCATCTAGGATCATGCTCAAGTCTGATTGCACCGTGAGCGTCGCCAACGGGAAGTCTGTGCCGCCCATCTGGTGCACCATTTCCCAAGACTGAGAATAAGATTGGCCTTCGGTCTTTTGACCTAACTCTAGAATTTTTTCATCGGGACTTTCGATAAGAAGGTAACTGACCGAAGGGAGGCGAGAGATGCCTTCGGCTTGCACAAACAATTGCTCTCGATCTTCAACCCACAAACTTGCCGTTAAACCAGAAAGGTAGCCAGCCTTGACCTGCTCGATCTGAGAGCTGATAAAAGAAACTCGACTTTGGTACTCTACATACAACCCGAGACCTGTCACTATAACTGTGAATAAGGTACTGATCGCTATTATCATCCCGATCAACTGTCGGGAGAGTCCAACGTAGCGTTTTCCTTTTGTCACCATACACAAATTACCATTATTGTTATCCTAGCAAACTACAATTACTCAACTAGTATAATAGTAGTCATTCATCAAATAACTAGGGAAGGTTATGAAAAAACATCTTATCGTTGCATCCATAGTCAGTTTGTTTTCAAGCAGTTATGCTTCTGCAAGCGAACCTCTTCACTACTACATTATTGCGAGCCAAGCGCAACCTTTTCAAATCGAAACTGACGGGTCATCTCACAGAGGAATTGTTTCAGATATTGTGGAAGCCGTGTTTGATGACAGCCAATATGAGATCAACTACCACACCTACCCTTTTAATCGAATGATCGACAAGCTCGATGCGAGAGAGAATCCAAACTGGGTTACCTATGGCAGCCCTAGTTGGGGGAATATTCAATCTGCGAACCTATCTGAAGACCCGATTTACAATGTAAAACACGTATTACTCAGCAGCGGTAAAAAACCATTTGAGTTCAATACAATCGATGATCTCGATGGGAAAGCCGTGGTATTGCTGAAAGGATTTGAGTATCCGAACTTGGAACCTTATATCCAACAGGGCAAGCTCAACGAGATTCGAGTAAAAGATTACACTGCTGCGTTTCGTGTCCTGAACCGAGCACCTGGCGACACCGTGTTTGTGGAAATGGAATCACGAATCAAATACAACCTAAACGAGCAAAAACTGAGTATTGATGATTACCAGAT
Source organism: Vibrio sp. 10N.222.54.A3 (assembly GCF_041474095.1). Taxonomy (NCBI): domain Bacteria; kingdom Pseudomonadati; phylum Pseudomonadota; class Gammaproteobacteria; order Vibrionales; family Vibrionaceae; genus Vibrio; species Vibrio sp. 10N.222.54.A3. The sequence continues at coordinate 89,402 of NZ_JBFRTN010000006.1, read as the reverse complement.
GCAAGAGTTTGGTTCTGTCATCAATAACTACCCTATCCATTTGGCGTTTGACCCTGAGATGGATCCTAAACTGCAAAGCTTCATCAACCAACGCCTAGACCAAATGAAAGACGATGGACAGCTTGACGACATCGTACAGAGTTACTTATAGCACCAGCGTAACTTAGAACTTAGCAACGGATAGCTTAGTCACGTACGTTAACTCTCGTTGATGCCTGACTCTCTAAAACCGAAAAGGCCGCCCTGCTTCATACTAGATAGCAGGGCGGCCTTTTAAATGCGTCTAAGGGGTAATCATAAGCATGCCGCTATCTGAATCGACGAATCAGTGCGAAGCAATTAAATGCAGTTGCTGAGTGCGAAGCTGGTGACGCACTGCCATCAGAATCTTACCCAAATGGTTCTCGCCGGTTCCATCGCCGCCATCGCCCCAGAAGTGGTCTTTGTGCGAATGTTCTTTGATCACCGAATCTCCGGTCTTGGTAAGAAACAGCGCAAACTGTGGATTCTGTCTGAACTTCTCCGTCACAATAAACTGCATCACTTCAACACGAATGTCATACCAATCTTCGCGAACTTGGTCTTCGTAGTCACGACTTAAAGAGAACGCTTCAGCAGGTGTACTGGCTTCCAAAATGGTATTACGTAGCGCTTCGGAGGCAAACTTCATCGCTTGATAATAATGTTCGCTGGTTGCCCAAACTTGATCACCTACCTTGATAGGACAAGCGGCAAAATTTGACAGGTATCCGTTCGGATCTTCGGGTTCGTAAAACAGCACTTCTTTAGCTTGAGCCACAGAATTAGACATAGCCTTCTCCTTACCAACGACATCGCATATTTTTGCTTTAACTTTAAAATTAGTGGCGTTGAATATGACTGTCAAACAACTTAGTTCAAGAGTATGCCATGTGCGTGTTTTTCATCTGAAAAGCGTAATATCACAAGGGATAGGCTAAACGGAACAGTGAGCCAAAGAATCAAGGAGTTGATTAAATCTGGATAGGAAACATGAAAAAACACTTATAAATCAAAGGGTGGCGTTGTGCCACCCTTCTAAATGCAATGGGGATTATTAGTGAATAAGACCTAGCTCCCTCGCTTCTTCCAGACTCAAACCGCTTTCTCTAATTTCTCTTAGAGTCTCGATACGACGACGAGCTTCAGCAGACTTCATTTTCTTTTCTGGTTTGAAAGATACTTCTTCTTCAGCATCCCACTTGTTTGCAATATTTGTCATTTCATCATGGTTGATAGAATTAATGGACATGTTTTCCTCCGAAAAGCACCATGTAATGGACAGGTAATCTGTAGCAAATGCTTTTTCGCTTGTTAAGAAATTCTGTACTGAAGTGTGATGATTCCGACGCTTCACAAAGCTAATTAATAAATGCCTCATTTAAACTTTGCCAAAGCCATTTTCTGCAATTATATTTAAAAGATTCCCCATAAGAAATGTGGTTTGATCCAACTCTCATTTTCCCCTCTTTCAATGCAATCAAATCCGTTAGCTTTCACATAGGCTAAGGCGAGATTTTCGGCTTAGCCGGAGAATAAGGCTGCGGGAAAAGCACCTGCGCACGATTGATGACCAAGGTTTACCCTGCGACAGAGGGAGAGATACTGTTCAAAGGCAGAGACATCTCTACTCTGAAAAGCCGTAAAGATATCTTGGATTATTGCAGCCGTGTGCAAATGGTTTTTCAAGACCCCTTTGGTTCACTCAATCCCACTCACACTATTGATCACCATTTAACGCGCCCACTTAAGATCCATAAACAGGTAGCCACTAAACAGGCTCTCACAGAGCGCCTCAAAGAGTTATTAACGCTGGTGGAGTTACCCATCGAAACGCTAGCCAAATACCCGCACGAGCTCAGTGGGGGCCAAAGACAGAGGGTTAACCTAGCCAGAGCACTGGCCGTTGGCGCTGAGGTTATTCTTGCTGACGAACCCACCTCGATGTTGGACGTTTCGATTCGACTTGGCGTGTTGAACTTGATGCAAAAAATGAAGAAAGAGTTAGGCATAGGCTTTTTGTACATAACCCACGACCTTGCCACGGCACATTACATCGCAGAAGAGACGGCGGTGATGTACAAAGGGCAGATCGTCGAGTGGGGATCAACCCAGTCGATCTTGACCAATCCACAACGCCCGTACACTAAGTTGTTGATCTCTGCCGTACCAGATCCCGATCTGCCATTTGGCGAACTCGTCAAAAATGAGCCAAACTATTCAATAGACGCTGATCGTATTCGAGAGCAGAGCAGTGAAATACAGCATGAAATCAAACAAGTTTCTGATAATCACTTTGTAAAACAGTGGGATAACGTTGCATGAATGAACTAGACACTTGGTTAGAGCGGATCGGAGATTGGTACAAAGACCGAAAGCATGATCAAGTGGACCGGTTAGAACCTTTGATCTTAACGCCTCCAGATGCGCTCTGGGGGCCATTGATCACGGATGAGCAGAGCAAAGGCATCGCATGTTGGCTAGACGGATGCCTGAGAATCTTTACTTTCTATCGCCACCTCGCGGATTCATCGAATCCGGACTTGGCTTCGCAGGAGGCCAACAGCTCAAGCCATCAAGATAAAGCCTACCAATACCTAATGTTTGCCTACAGTAAGCTGCAAGCGGTGTCATGTGACCCAAAATCAGAAGCAGGATTGCAAGAGTGGTGTACACAGCGGCTACAACACTTGTGTGTATTGGCTTTGGAGTTTACGAACCAACAGCAAGAACCACGTTGGAAAGCAGAGTCTGAAAAATTGATCGAGTCGCATGTACGCTTTATGGCAACCCATCCCCGAAACGATGATCAAGGCATTATTCAACGCCATCTCCACTGATCAAGCCCTTCTCGATCAAGCATCAAATCAGAATCTCACCAGAGCTAGATCCGTAGAAAGCATGATCGAGCCTTGATCATGCTTCGGCGTTTAACTCTGTAAGCTATTGAATTTTAATGATTGACTGAATTTTAGGCAAAAAAAAGCGAGTCCCTTGGGAACTCGCAAAAATCTATTCAGTATGATGTAACAAAATATGAGCCAATCTATTAATCACAAGAAAGGACAAAGGTTGTCTATTCGGGATAAATAATAATCAACTAGATGCGCTACTTTGTCATCACTTTGTCAGCGTTAGGTGCGATTTTAATCAGCACCTAATGTCTTCAAAACTATCCATTCAGCGTCGGTAAAACAGGCTTATCGCGATAGGATAATGACTAGTGGCCAATCGCCATTTCATCGAGCGCAAGGAACACGTTTTCGTCTAAATGACCTTCATGAACTTGTTTACACACTTTACGACGCACCGCTAAACCAGAGATCAAACGTTCAATGGACAGATGTCGATTGCTGGTGCTATCTCGGTCGTTATATAGCTCAATCAAGCGACTCAGTGTTTCGTATGGGATAACGTCCTCCCCTACTCTCAACCAATCAAGCTTCTCAATGAGCTCTGAGCACTCTTCTTTGATTGAGGCATGTGAGTGCCCTGTCATAGCAGATAAAGCCGTTATGCTGCGTTCTAGAGCCTCTGCAGAGGTATATTTAGAGAGAGTAATCATGATCTCGTCAGCGTTGATCTCAACAGAGTGTTTACGCTGCTTAACTCGACGTCCCAATTTACCTCTTGGCGACGGTGCTTTACGCTGAATGGGCTCAAACTCACCGTCGATAATCTCAGACAGCTCTTCCAGTTTCTGCTTAGACACCATTTCGTTACGAAGTGGGTTCGGCAGCGTTGGTGCCATATTACGCTTACCCGCGTTAGTGGTACGCGCTCTTGAGTAACGTAAGACCTCTTCCACATTACATTTGATATCTACCTGATAATCGGTCGTTTTCCCTTTTTCGATCAACGCGGTGATCGTCAAGTGATAACCCCAAAGATTAACCAGGAAGGTATCTTCTTGATCCCCGACTTCACCCAGCTTTCTGAGCTCGCGGATCAGATCCATCGAGAAACGACGCCAATCGATGTTACGCGCCAATTTCTGGTTGAGCTCACTGAGCAACATGCTATCTGAATGACGACGTGCCATGCGGCTTCTAAAGTACGAATACATTTGGAAGACCAAGGTATGTTGCTTCAGGATTTCTGGCGGAAATAGGAAGAAATAGTCACGCGTCAGCAGCTCTTCGTAGAACGAAGGCTCCCAAACCAGGATGTATAGGTTCGGTTTAATGCGAATTTCGCCGTCAGAGCCTTCTGTAGGCGCTTCTTCCGATGCGGTAATGGTTCTAGCTAAGAATCGGAAACGATCACTCTTGAAGCCTTCTGGCATGTTCTCACTAAGCCAACGGCCTGTAAGCTCGTGCAGTTGGAAATCCGTGAATTCGATACGATCAATACTGTCGCGGATAGAATCACGTGCAGGGCCGCTGTCTTTCTTGCCACGTAAAGACAAAATATCAGTGATGTAGAGTGGTGTTTTGTTTGGCGTGTGTTTCGCGTCTAGATGGTAATCATCTTGGTGATGATCATGATATTGAACGGTGAGAGTGAATAACGCGAATAGCGTCATCAGATCGTCAACGGTCATGATATTTTTAGAAGATCGTGTCTCGATCACAGCGCGAGTGCCAGAGATCGAAACCATGGATTTCTGGTAGCTCTTACGAGTTCTAGGTGGCGCTAACGCTTGATCAATAATCCCCGCCCAATTGGTTGGCGAAACAATGAATTGATCCGCTTCATCTTTCATCGTTGGTGGGGTATTCAACCCATGTTCATTCAGTAAGCGCTTGTTTACTTTGGTTTGAGCTAGGGCTTTAGAGCGCTTTTGCTTTTCATTTTGCTTCACGCTTTCTGTCACTAAGCTGGTGGCACCCAGCACCGATATCAATTGGTTTGGGTTCACAAAGCGATGCAACATAGTTTTACCAGCAAGGCCTTCTTCAAAGCGAACGGGGATTTGTTTGAACAATCCGATATTAACTGCAGCTCTCAGCCTTTGCTGTAAGGCTGCGCGAGTGACTTGACCATCGGTTGATTCAATAATCTCAGTGGTGGAAACGTACCCGTCTTTACTGCTAAACCCACGAAGTGAAATTAGGTTAAGAAGCTCAACTATGCTTTTGGTGACACCTTTGAAGTGTTGATATTGTTCTATCCATTCAACGGCTGTTTCAGATACCTCAAATAAATGACCATCTTTGTGGCTTCGTGCCTTAATTAACAATTTCTCTTCTGGTTTCATTTTTGATCCGTATCACACTAACCGTAATTTCACTATAGTTCCTGAATGATAAAGAAAGAATGATCATAAATAAAGAGAATTTATTGGCTTTTAAATAACTGATCTTTTTGATTAATATGATCTTAAATGATTAAGTGATCTAATGATCTGGACGTAATTTTGCTTATAAGTGGCTGAATTTAAAGCATTAAAATAAATCGCCTTGGAAAGCATGATCATAAAGGTTCCGAAACTATGATCATTAAACTTAAGAAAGCATGATCACAGAACATCAGAACGATGATCATTAAGTCATTGTAAGCATGATCATTATTGGTTCGAAAGCATGATCATTATACTTATACAGCTTATCCACAGATCGGAATTCAACATCGGTTTCTAAGTCGCTTTTGACTTGTCTAAGTGGACACTTGTGGTGGCCAATCTATCGGAACAATGATCAAGAGAGCATACTTTTTTATCGTTCCTACCCTATTGAGTGCAAAATTTAGTCTGTATCCGCTGGAAATGGATTGCTTTGATGTATTTAGAGCGGGTGGGTCTTAACTAGGAAGCATGATCATGAAATTGTCATGTTTGTGTATTCTTGGTCTGTGTCGATTGAATTTTCAATCATTGAGCCCTTATAGGCGTTGAATCCCCATTCCAAAAGCATTTGTCCGTAACTTAGTTCATAAATTACATGCTTCCGGAACTATGTTTACTTGATCATTTTTCCGGAGGTTGATCATTTCCAATCTGCAGTTGCTCGGATCAATATTCCTCAGTTTACGCCTTGATCATGCTTCATAATTTGGCGTTATCAATTATCTTACACTGGATGTGCTCCATGATCATTCTTCCGGTTAAGTTCCAATCCTCTGTTGTTTTTTGACACCCCATCTTCTCTTCTGTTTTGAATTTTTTGGTCATTGAGTGTTTTTTAATTTTTATTGGATTGAAAATCTATAAATTCGAATGCAAATCACACCAACCGTAATCTACGGTTGTATTTCAATCGTTCCGAAGGTTTTTCGTTGAAATTCCATTTACATTGTAAATAAGTGATGCTGTAACATTTAAAATGTAGACTAGAAATAGCATGGTTATACATGATAGAAACAGTCATTTTTGTGTTTGTCTAAGGCGATGTTTCATCAAATTGTAAAAACGCGGTCTATTTTATGTGATTTTACTCATAAATGTATGTTCATGTTTTTGTTGTGTTTGTTGTTAATCGCTGTACAATTTGTACTTAGTTAATCATTACGGAAACTGGCAATGAAAAGAGAACAAACGATTGATAAGCTCTATCAGCTAGCCGAACAAACTCAACAAGTTCAGGCTGACCGAATTGAGATTATTTTGGAAGAGCGAAGTGATGAACATTTCCCTCCAATGTCTAAAGCTATGATGGAGACTCGTTCTGGTTTAACGCGTCGTAAGCTCGATGAAGCGATCACTAAACTTGAAGCTGATGGCCATCAGTTCACAAAGAACAACGCTAATCATTACTCGATTTCATTGACAGAAGCTCACATGTTGATGGACGCGGCAGAAGTGCCGAAGTTCCATGAACGTAAGCAGCACGCTGACAATAAGCCATGGATTATCAACGTACAAAACCAGAAGGGTGGTACGGGTAAATCAATGACAGCAGTTCACTTAGCCGCTTGTTTGTCTCTGAATTTGGATAAGCGCTACCGTATCTGTCTGATTGACTTGGACCCACAGGGCTCTTTGCGTCTGTTCCTAAATCCACAAATTAGTGGGGCAGAGCACGACAGCATCTATTCTGCCGTCGATATCATGTTGGACAATGTGCCTGAAGGCCAAGATGTCGATCTAGAGTTTCTTCGTAAGAACGTACTATTGCCAACTCAGTATCCAAACCTGAAGACAATTTCTGCTTTCCCAGAAGATGCGATGTTTAACGCTGAAGCGTGGCAAAGCCTTTCACAAGATCAGTCACTTGATATTGTTCGTCTGTTAAAAGAGAAGCTTATCGACAAAATCGCCGATGATTTCGATGTGATTATGATTGATACCGGCCCGCACGTTGACCCTCTAGTATGGAATGCAATGTACGCGTCGAACGCACTTCTGATTCCATGTGCAGCTAAGCGTTTGGATTGGGCTTCAACGGTTAACTTCTTCCAGCACTTACCAACGGTTTACGAAATGTTCCCGGATGACTGGAAAGGGCTCGAATTTGTTCGTCTAATGCCAACCATGTTTGAAGACGACAACAAGAAACAGGTGTCAGTTCTGACTGAAATGAACTACCTGTTGAATGACCAAGTAATGATGGCAACCATTCCAAGAAGCCGTGCTTTTGAAACCTGTGCCGACACTTACAGCACGGTTTTCGATCTAACGGTGAGCGACTTTGAGGGCGGTAAGAAAACTCTAGCTGTTGCTCAAGACGCAGTACAAAAAAGTGCTCTAGAATTAGAGCGCGTATTACATAGCAACTGGCCTTCACTTAATCAGGGATAACAACAATGGCAATTAAAACATCTGACTTAAATGCAAAGCTATTTGGTAAAGCAAACAAACGTCGCGTAGCAACACCACAAGAAGCGCAAACAGCGGCAAAAGAGCAGGCTCAAGTGATTGAGCTTTCTGTTGCTGGCGAAGATTTGGTTTCATTTGAATTGGTTCGAATTCCTGCGGCTGAAGTGGCTACTCGAACGGTTGTTTTTGAAGAGAACGCTCGTGAGCAATCTTTCTTAAACGAGCACGCGCTTTCTGATGTTCTTACAACATTGAAAGAACGTGGTCAGCAATACCCAGCGGTTGGTCGTAAGAACAAAGACGGTAAGATTGAAGTTCTTGATGGTAGCCGTCGTCGTATGTCATGTATTTTGGCTGACAAAGAGTTCCTAATCTATGTTGCTGAAAACATTAACGGCGAACACGCTAAGTTCCTATCAGACGTAGCTAACGCTCATAAACCGCTTTCTCTTTACGAGAAGGGCAAAGAGATGCAAGCGAAGCTGGATAAAGGCGAAGCTGAAGATCAGAAAGCACTGGCTAAAATGTTCCAGTGCAGTGAAGCTTTGGTGAGTGGTGCATTGAAAGCAGCCGCTTTGCCACTTGAATTGCTACAAGCTTACCCAAATGTGAGCGACCTTGGTCGTCCAACTATTGTTAAACTGCACAAGCAGTTTGGTGGATTGACGAGTGAACAGCAGCAAACACTGCTTACTAAGTGTGATGCTTCTGAAGGTTTTGTATGGCAGCGTAGCGAAGCTCAAGGCGTAACTCGTCTAACCAAAGACGTGACCGAAACATTGGAAGGTTGGATTCTTGAATTGGCGCCAGCGCCAGCGAAGAAAGCTTCTCCAAAAGTTGAGCTTATTAAGGGCCGCGTATCATACAGCCGCAAGGGTTCAAACTTGGCGTTGAACCTTAAGAAAGTTGATGACGCAACAATGGAAGAAATCCTCGCCTTCGTACAATCGAAGCTCGACTAAGTCGACGACTTTTCATTACTCCTCTAAAGCCGCTTTATGCGGCTTTTTATTTGGCTGTGATAAACTGTGTTTAGATGAATCTGGACGCTAACTATGACAAACCCAACCAACACTTTTCTGCATACACTTTCTAATATTGCTCAACATAACGATCACCGTTACGGCGTGGTCTTTGATGGCGAATTTGATTGGCAAAACTCAGCTGTTTTTACCTTCCTTCAAGATTCAAACACTCCGAGCATCTTCCAGGTTGGCGGTACGCCATTTGAAGGTGTGATTCATGCTCCAGTAAAAAAAGGCCAACAACTGCTTGGTCGTGAGTGCCAAGTTCTTGTTTGTGATTTTAGAGAGCAGTTCGATGCGAATGGTTTTAGTGCCGCGTTGGGTTCGTTAGTTGGTGGTGGGTTGTTGTTGGTGTTGCCGCCAAAAGTTAATGCCTCTGAAGATAGTGAAAGCTTTGGCCAACGTTGGTTAAAACGTCATTTCGATAAACTGATTTCTGTTTCACAACACAATGAAGCCGGCGATGTAGTTCAAGCAACTCACGCTCTTCCTCAGATGCAAAGCGCCCAAAACGGATTGGATAAATTTGAACAGCAAAGCACGGCTGTTGAATTAGTAAAAAAAGTAGTGTCTGGACATCGTAAACGTCCTTTGATTCTCACTGCGGATAGAGGGCGTGGTAAAAGTTCGACATTGGGTATTGCCGCTGCGCAGCTGTTAGTTGAGCGTCACGGGTTTAATATTATTGTTACCGCGCCTTCAGTGAAAGCGGTAGAGCCGGTATTTTCTCATGCTAGCCAAGGGTTAGAATCTTGCGAAGTGGTAAACGCTACTCACATTCGTCATCAAGGTGGCAGTTTAAGATTCGTCGCAGCAGATGAATTACTTAAATCCAAGCCTGATTGCGATCTGTTATTGGTTGATGAAGCAGCTGCAATTCCAATTCCGATGCTTAAATCCATGGTCGACATCTATCACCGTATGGTCTTTTCAACCACGGTACACGGTTACGAAGGCAGTGGACGAGGGTTCGGTATTAAGTTTGAGTCTTGGCTTTCTGAGCATCGTCCAGGGTGGAAAGGCTTTAAGCTCGAACAACCGATTCGTTGGAATAACAACGATCCGCTAGAAGCTTGGTTGTTTGATTGCTTCCTACTTGGTAATGACGCATCACTCAGTGAATCGGCGGTTGCTGAACTCGATGGCTTTTCTGCCGAGGCAATCAACCAATTAAACTTGGTCGAGTTATCAAAAGCAGAATGCTTGGCTAATCCTGAGCAGCTACAGCAATGTTTTTCTCTTCTTGTGGATGCGCACTATCAGACGTCGCCAAATGACTTAATGCAATTTCTCAACAATCCAGCAATCCGTTTATACGCCGCTTGGCAGCAAGATAAATGTTTAGGTTGTATGTTAGTGACGGAAGAGGGTGGTTTGGACAGCGAGTTGATTGCTCAAGTTCAACTTGGAAAACGCAGGCCTCAAGGTCACCTTGCCTCTGTATTACTGGCAAACCAATTCGGCTGTACTCAGGCGGCGACCAGTCGGTGCCTTCGAGTTATGCGCATTGCTGTTTCAGCACGTCATCAAGGTTTGGGTATTGGCCGTTGGATGTTGGCTCAGTTATCACAGCAAACCAGCCAAGCAGATTATCTGGCGACAAGCTTTGGCGCGACCAGCGAATTGATTTCTTTTTGGCGTGGTAGTGAATTTGAAGCTGTGCGCATCGGCCACCAGCGAGATCAGGCCAGTGGCTGTCACTCGGTTCTGATGGTTAAGGCGCTTCACTCAAACTCTCAAGGCTGGATAAACCAAGTTCAAAATCACTTCGAGCGTAGCTACTGTTTTCTTGTTTCAGGTTCTTTGGTTTCACTTGAAACCGATATGGTGCGAGCTCTGCTGCCAAAGAGTGTTCACACCGTTAGTGAGTTTGAAACTCAGTTAGTTAGAAATTACGTGAACGGTGGCAACAGTTATGATGCGATCAGCTTCAGCGTACTGAACTTGATTCTACTCAGTAACGATCGAAACATAGGTATTTCTGACTTACTCATCGCAAAGGTTGTTCAGCAGAAAGAGTGGGGGACTTGTGTTGAACAGTTTAATCTTGTTGGTCGTAAACAAGCAGAGATTCAGTTTCGTAAAGATGTCGATGTTTTGCTAGCAAATTTACAGTGTAAATAGGCTAGCCATCATTTAAATAGACTGACCGCTACAAATTAGATTTACAGTGTAAATTAGAATCTTGGATTTACACTGTAAACTGAAGCTCCATATTCAAATCCGTTTTTACCCTGATTGTCTGTTACATCACTTCTGTTTCATCTCTCCACTACAGCCTTTAATCTTCTAAAGCTATTCGCCTTTACTATCTAGCCCTACATCGAATCAACATTCAATCGCACGAAATATTCTGAAAAAATTTTCCTATGTATTTGTAAAGGCGAAGCAGATCATAAAATGTGTAAGTCTTATTTATGAGTCATGTTTGCAGAATCGAAAGTAAGTGATGTGACGCTGATTATTCTAATAATGTGATACTCAGCGCAGAATGAATTATATAGACTGAATAACAACTGAGTCATTAGGGATACTCAATTCGAATGTGGGATAACATCGTTACATTGTCGGAAGACAAGCAACAAGTAATGGCATGTCTGCCAACCGGGATTGTGGTTGACGCAAGCTTTGATAACAAGACGCTGCCACCAACCTTGGAAGCTTTGAATGCATCAAACTATTTTCTTTTCGAAGAAGAGGTGTTGCGTTTCGTTACTCTTGCTAAAGAAGGTAAGGGTGAAGCTTATGAAGGAATCTTGATTGCTGAAGTTCGAAATGCCACTGTTGCGGTCGAACTGTCTGATGATGAGATGTTGGCGAGTCTCGTGGTCACTGGTCCCTACAATGGACACCCACTGCGTGGTAGCGACATCATTCAGTGCTTATCTCTAGCTCAAATAACAAAAGGAATAAATAAGTTAGCGCTCAGAAAAGTTCTGATGATGAGTAGCAAACTTAAGCCCGGGGAAAAGTTTACTCAGCCCGTAGCTAAAGGGACACAACCAGTAAAAGGTAAGGATGCTAAGTTTGCCGCTTTGGTTGAAGATATTACTCGCCAAGTCTTGAAGCCTCGCAGCAAAGACGAAGGCAAGATTGATATGCGAGACTTGGGACAAACCATTACCGTTGGTCAAAATGATCACTTAATGAAACGTACCCCCGCTACCAAAGGTATCGCTGGCTTTACCGTTCAAGGCCGAATTATCCCACCGCTTCCTGGGCAAGACAGTTTAATCAAGCCAGGAAAGGGCACCTACATCTCCCCTGAAGATCCCAATTTACTACTCGCCTCACACCCTGGATTGCCCATCATTAAAGATCGAACCATCGAAGTGGATGACGCCTTATGTGTCAGCAACGTCGATGTCTCAACTGGGCATGTTAAATTTAAAGGTAATGTCTTCGTCTCTGGCAACATCGAGCCGGGGATGATCGTCAAGGCGACCGGAAGTGTTACGGTTGGTGGCTTTATCGAATCGGCCGAAGTTCAAGCCCAGGGGGATATCAAAGTCGCCAAAGGCATTATCGGCCATACGACTAAAGAGGGGGAGCCAAAAAGTTGTAAGGTATTCAGTAAAGGCTCTATCACAGCAAGCTACGCACAGAATGCTGAGCTACAAACGGCCACCGACCTTAGACTTGGTGTGCACAGTATGAGTAATGACATTCGCTGTGGTAACAACCTTATCGTGATGGACAGTTTGAAAAAACACGGCACGCTCAGCGGTGGTGAAGCCAAAGTCGGCGGAAAAGTAGAATGTGTCTTCTTAGGTGTTGAGGGAGACACCGCAACTAAAGTACATGGCTTTGCGCGCTACGATGGTTACCGACAAAAGCTAGCCGAGCTGAAGGAAGCTTATAAACACACTCAAGAGCAAACCATGGGTGTGATTCGCCAAGAGTTAGAATTTAAGAAGCGCCCTAAAACCGAGAGAAGCGAAGAGCAAGCCCTAGAAATTGAGCAGCAACGTGAGAAGAATAATCTCGCAATTGAAAACACAAAGTCGCAGTTAGATACACTCGAAGCAGAGTTTGAAACCAACCTTGCTGAATGTACTGTAGAGGTACACGAAAAAGTGTATACCCGAGTGACGATTCAATTTGGTGATGAGACAGTCACAACCAAGCGAACTCACGGCGGAAGTGTTTTCTCATTCAACCAATACGAGATCCAATGTTCATTTAAGATGGAGCAAGAGGATATTGCTTTGTAGGCTTTGTGTTGAACATAAGTGATGCTTGGCTTAGGTGATGATACTGACAAATAGAAAAAGGGGAGCTGATGCTCCCCTTATGGTTTCTACTGATAATGATTTATTTAGATGGCTTGAGCGCTCTAACTTACGGCTCTAACTCGACCTTGTTTAAGGTCTGAAAGAACCTGTGCTTTAGGACCATCTGCAATGATGCAGCCTTTCTCCATTACGATCACTCGATCGACAATGTCCAACATCGACGTTTTGTGTGTAATCAGAATTAACGTCTCGCTTGGTAGCAATTGGTTAAGTTGGTGTTTGATGTGCATCTCTGAACGGTTATCCATAGCACTGGTCGGCTCATCCATCAACAACACTGGCGGACGGCCAAGGAAGGCTCTAGCAATGGCAATTGACTGACGTTGTCCACCAGACAGCAAGGCACCACCTTCACCCACTTGGCGTTCCAAACCTGCAGGATCTTGTTGAGTAAACGCGGTTACCCCTGCACGGTTTGCTGCATCCATCACGTCACGGTCATCCACCAAAGGACGACCTAAAGTAATATTGTCTCTTACTGAACCGTAGAACAGGTTACTGTCTTGCGGAACACAACCTATATTGCGTCGTACGTCGACATGATGCAGTTGCTCCATATCCGTTTCATCAATACGTACATGGCCTTCTGTGGGCTTGTACAGGCCCATAATCAGACGTTCTAGTGTGGTTTTACCTGAACCAATACGACCAATGATTGCTACTTTCTCACCAGGACTAATATTGAGGGTTAAGTCTCTAATTGAAGCCACTGGTGAATCTGGGTAGTGGAACGTCACTTTATCTAGCGCGATATGGCCCTGAATAATCGGACGGTGAATGTAGCGTTTACCTTCTTCTTGTTCATCAGGCATCGACATCACTTGCTCAATCAGAGTCATTGATGACTTTGCTTGGTTGTAACGAGTCGAAAGCAAAGACAGCTGAACAAGCGGGCCAATCGCTCGGCCGCTCAACATGGTTGCTGCGATCAAGCCACCCATCGTAAGTTCACCTTCTGCAATTAGATACACGCCAAAGATGATCATACCAACGTTAGTACTTTGCTGAACAAAGCCGGCGGTGTTTTGGATGCTGTCAGTGATGCGTCGGCTTTTGATATTCCAATTCGCCATGTGAGCAACAGCTTCTTCCCAACGGAATTGGAATTGACTTTGCGCGCTGAACAGCTTAACCGTCTCTAACCCTGCCAAACTCTCAATCAAGTTTGCGTACTTCTGCGAAGCAAGACGAGAGCCTTCTTCAATGGTGCGGCGCAGTGGGCCTTGGATTAGCAATGCATAGACGATCAAAATGACCACGCCAGCAACGGGTACGAATACAAGGTTTCCAGCCATTAGCCAAATTAGCGCTAAGAACATCAGTGCGAACGGTAAGTCGATTAACGAGCCAATGGTTGCAGAGGTAAAGAATTCACGAATGGATTCGAACTCTTGCAAGTTTTTAGCGAAAGCACCGACGGAAGCAGGCTTCGCTTCCATACGAATCCCCAGTACTTTACTGAACAGCTTGGAGGAAATGAGAATATCGGATTTCTTACCGGCAACATCAATGAAGTAGCTTCGCATCAATTTGAGCAGCAAATCGAATAGGAACACGACAAAGATACCACTCGCTAGCACCCACAAAGTTTCAAAGGCGAGGTTAGGGACTACTTTGTCGTACACCAAGCGAGTGAACATCGGCGCGGCAATTGCGAAGATGTTGATCAGAATGGAGGCGATCAACACATCTCGGTAGATGTTTTTAGATTCCCAAATCGTGCTCCAAAACCAATGCCCTTTACGTGTTTTTAGAACCTCTGGTGAACGTTCATCATAGCGAAACTGCTTCTTTACCAAGAAGTAGCGGCCGATGAATTGTTCTTTCAGCTCTTCGACAGGAATGATGATTGGCACCATTCCGCTTTCCGCTGTAATGATTTCCGCTTCTTGCTTCTCTAAATCGATACTGTTGAGAACGCACGCCTCACCTTGTTTAAGCAGTAAAACGGCAGGCAGAATCAGGTGAGGAATCTTTTCTAAGTCGGAACGGTTTTCTTTCGCCACCAATCCTGCTCGCTCAGCAGAACGTGGGAATAGGAAAGGGGTTAGCTTTCCGTCTGATAGTGGTAGCCCATTGATCAACGCTTCGGGCGAGTTAGCTAACCCGTAATACCGGCTAACGTAGATCAGTGAGTTCAATAGTGGATCTTGCATGTGATATAACCCTTACAACTATTTATCAACAATGAAGCCTTGGAACACTTCTACGTAGTTATCAGACAGAATATCTAGCTGAGTCTGAGTTTCTATTCGAGACGCGATGGTGGTGACGCCTAGGTTGTGAGCGGTTCTAGAGATCGACGTTAAGGTGAACTTCTGTTTTTCGTCATCAAGGTTATGTGTGAACAGATAATCTAGTTTCACATAACTTGGACGGTATTCGTTGATGTAATCCAGTGATTGGAAGTTACGCCCATAGTTATCGACACCAAACACCGCTTCAGCGTTGCGAATGGTGTTACACAAGAGTGCCGTGTAGTGCGGAACGTTGATGAAGCAGTTTTCTGGAATCTCAAAGTGCAATAGGTGAGCGATTGAAGCATTCTGTTCAAGCGTCTTACCGATCCAACGGATGAAGCTTGGTTGAGATATACTGCTTGGCGAGAGATTAATAGCGACTGGGCTGGTTACTTCTTTTGCATTGAGCTTTTCAACCATCTTCTCAATAACGTATTGGTCGAGAATGTGGCTCATTTCAAGCTGTTCTAGCGCGTATAGATACTGGTTAGCACCGTAACGCACGCCATCTTTTTCAATCGCAGAGAACACCTCTTGGTGATACGTTTTACCAAAGGCATTGTTTGCAGCCTGCAAACGGAAGGTAATGAGGTCGTTGATGATCGCTTCTTCAACCAACATACGCCATTGTTGTTTGCCCATCACTGCGCCGTGATCGTCTGCGGTTACGTAGCCGTAAGCAAGTTCTCGATTCGCCTTGGCACTTGAGAGTGCGTTATCCACCAGCGACATGATTTCAGTACTGGTTTTACGCCTGTTGCTGTAGGTCACACCAAGAGCAATATGTGGATTCGCAGTGCCTGTTGGGTCTGAACCTAGGCTCTGGATACAGTTTACGATGCTGCTCGCGACAAGTTTCAGTTCGCTCTCATCAATGTTTGGCATGATGAAACCGAACTCGTCACTAGAAATACGAGCGATGGTGATATCTGGAGATGAAATTGAAGCTTGCAGCTGTTCAGCCAGTTGATGAACCAAGGCATCACCTTCTTGATAGCCCTTTTCATCGTACTCTTCACTGATAAACTCCGCTTTAAGTACCGCTAAACCACCTAAGCTCGACTCCTCTAACCATTGAGTTAACTGAGACATGTAGTAAGCACGGTTACCTAGCTGAGATACAGGGTCGATATATGCTCTTTCACGTAACTTCTGAGCTTCTTTCGCTTGGTTTTTAAATGCCAGTTCAACTTGAGTCGACATGTGGTTGATACCATCGACAACCAAGGTGAGATCTTTTGTCTTTGGACGAGCCAGAGGTTCGCCAAACTGATTCTTGGCGATCTGATCCATCTTCGTAATGATCAACGAGAGCGGGCGTAAAGCGCGCTTAAGGATCCAAGAGATAGACACCAAACCGAGCAAGAAGATCGTGCCAAATATGCTCAGTAAGCGGATGAATGCTTGCCAAAGTTGATCGTAGGCAGGGCCTGGGTGACTTACGATCTCGACCTCGGCCAATTGCATCCAGCCACTGGTGATCACGCGGCGGTCATGAACAGGCTCGAACAGGTTTAGGTTGGTAAACCACTCTGGTACGCCAGTTGGCTTTACAGGGTATGAGCGGAGAATGTCTTCACCGCTATCGAGAAAGATCAATCGAACGACTGAGTAAGAACTGCCATCAAACAGGGCGTTGATAACAGACTCCACTGCCACCTTGTCCTTTTCTTCTAGGTAAGGGGCGAGAGCCAGTCCAACAGTATTAATGGTATTACTTACCTCAGAGCGTTGCTGCTCCTCTAAGTATCCACGGGTGGTATTGAATTCGATCATAAAAACTGACGTCATCAGCAGTATGAACACTGCAACCATCCCGACCACAAGCTGTTTATATAAAGTCATTGTACCTACTCATCGTAATTGATAATGGGTTTGTTTAATTTTAGAGAGCGCTCACGTGAACGTAAGTCGTTCCATAAGCTCAATCTTGAAGATTTCCCTGCCAACTTGCCGCTGCCTGCTGCCGACTTGATCAACCAAAGGTTTTTACCGTTAAAACTGTAAATTGGTCTTAGATCTGGGCGTTTGGAACCGCGTTTAATTTCAGGGTTTAAGTTGTCCAAAATTAATGGCTCTGCACTCGGTGTTGAGTAGTAAGCTAACACCATGTGGAACTGGTTTAGTTCCAGTGCTTTTACGTACACTAATCGTAATTTCTTATCTGGGACGCCCAGTTCAAGCAAAGAGAAGTATTTTGCGATTGTGAAGTCTTCACAATCACCGGCGTTGCTGCCTAAAAATTCCAGTGGTGTTGCCCAGTAATCATTCTTTCCCCACAGTATGTTGTCATCGACAAAGTACATCTGGTTGAAGAACTGGTTCACCGACCTGAGCTTCTCTTTTTCACTTAATCCGTCGTATGACGTCATATTTGAGCGCCATGTTGCCACTCGCTTTCCGGCTCTATCGCCGTAGGTTTTGGTCACTGCATCTATCCACCGTTGGTCGCTCTTGTTGAGCGCAACAGAGGTGAAAGAGGTGAGGACCAGCAGCAATAGCGAAATCCGAGACTTCATAGCCTCTGCTCTTGTCTATTTGCTGTGTATTGAAAGGCGTTATCAAACATCAAACGTCATTACTCTTTTAATGCATTGTTTTGAGCGCTTAATAGTGGCTTCAACATGTACTCAAGCACGGTTCTTTTACCCGTGATGATATCGACAGAGGCGGTCATACCTGGAATGATTGGCAACTCTTCGTTCTGTCCAAAATTGTGTTTTTCGGTGCGCACGCGCACGATATAGAAGCTATTGCCTTCTTCATCTTGAGTGGTATCGGCACTGATGTGCTCTAACACGCCTTCTAGACCACCGTACTTAGTGAAGTCATAAGCACTGAATTTAACGATGGCAGTCAATTCTGGGCGTAGGAACGCGATATCTTGCGGGGCGATTTTCGCTTCAACCAATAGAGAGTCTTCTGTTGGTACAATCTCAACGATGTCCATACCCGGTTGGATAACCCCGCCGACAGTATTAATACCCAATGTTTTAACGGTGCCTGTTACAGGAGAAACCACCACGGTACGGTTTACTCTGTCTTCTAGGCCAACGGCAGATTCGGTCATTGCAGAGAGCTTATCTTGCGCTTGATTGAGCTTTTCTTGTTGTTCGGAGCGGAAGTTCAGTGCGGCATCAATACGGCTGAGCATGGATTCTTTGATTGCTGAGCGTAGCAGAGGGATTTTTAGCTCGCTTGAGGTCATTTCTCGGCGAGTGTCGTTCACTTGTCTTTGCAGTTTAAGTAATTCAATTCGTGGTACCACACCTTCATCGGCGAGGGGTTTGGTGATATCCAGTTCTTGGCGAGCAAACTGGTAACTCTGTTTTAGGTTGCGAACCCGCGCCTTAATCTCAACTAGGTCTTGCTGTTTCTGTTCAACTTGTTGATCAAAAACAGAAAGTTGGTTTTTTAGGTTATTGAGATCTTGACGATATTCGGCTTTTTGGCGATTAACCAGTTTAGGCTGAAGCTCGTAGAATTTTGGTGGAAAGGCGAGTTTACCGTAATCAAGCAACACGCTTTTTTTCCACTCTTCAACAGAGAACTCTTCGTTAATGACGACACTGGTTAATGAAGCGGATAGCATCAACACGTTGGCGGTTAAGTTCGCCACTTGTTGTTCACGTTCGCGGAAGTCCGAACGGAATCGAGTGTCATCGATCAACAGTAGCTGCTGACCTTTCTGAACACGTTGACCTTCTTTAACTAAGATCTCTTTAACTAAGCCACCTTCAAGGTTTTGCACCACTTGGATTTGAGAGGAAGGGATCACTTTGCCTTGGCCAACGGTAACTTTGTCGATCTCTGCCCATGCAGACCACCCAATAGCAGCAATAAAAAACAGAACGATCACCCACAACATAATTCGCGCACTGGTGGGCGTATTGAGGAGTAGTGCCGCTGTTTTATCATCGACATACTCAAGCTCGGTCTCGTTCAATTTGCTGAAATTTTTCTGACTCATAACAGTCCTTGTTCGCTAAATAAAAGTGCAAGCCTATTGAGTGTATTCTTACTTTTGATAAATGTTAAGATTTTGCTCATTTAAATATTTGAATTTATATATTTTTTAAGACTTATCGGTTCTTGAAATCTGTTTTATCGAGTTGGTGCTTTCTTAGTTTGTCATACAGTGTTTTTCGCGATACCTGCAGCTCTTGTTGTACTTCTTTTAAACGACCTTGATGGCGATGTAGTGCCTCAATCAAGATAATTTGTTCAAAGCTATCGGTGCGTTGGTTTAACGACTGTTGTTGCTCTTCAATGCTCATATCGAGTTCATTTTGCTCATTAGTATCGTTGTCGAGCGACGGCTGCTTAATTTGAGTCAGCACTCTGAGTTCAGCATGTTGGCGAAGCTGACGAATGTTCTCCGTCCAATGCGTTGCAATGAGTCTCTGGATCTCTTTTTCTGTAATCACGGGTGGCGGCAGTTGATAGCGACTGGCTGCACCACGAGCAAAGTGTTTGAACAAAGAGCCAATATCTTCCGTTCTTTGCGCCAAGGGTAGTAAATTAAATCGGCGCAGTTCACCTGTAATTGTAGTCGGAACTACTGTAGTTGCGATAATGATACAAGTTGCATTGGTCTTGCATGAGTTTTCACGAAGTAGAGTGGGTTTTAGAGCGGCTAACCATAGCCATTGCTGCGAAGTTAACGCTTCTGTTTCATGGATATAGAGTGTTCCACCTTGATGCTTCAAGAACAGTTGCAAAATAAACTGATGGAATGTCGCTTCGTCACTGCGTGGCAAATTAAACGCCGCGACAGGGCAAAGCTCTGCGGTTTGATGACTGTGTAAATCATGGGTGTATTGTGCAGTGACCCTTTTCCCCGTCCCTAAATCACCAACAAATAATAGAAGTGGGTTGGTTTTGGTATCTAGGGTGATCAATTCTCGGCGTAATGCCTGCATCGATGGCGATTGACCAATCAGTTTTGGGCCAACCTGATTTTGCATTGCCAACTCTTTGCGCAATAGGTTGTTCTCTTCAACCAGTGCGAGTTTATCTGCGGCTTTTTTAACGGCAGTGAGTAGGGCATCGACCACAAATGGCTTTTCCAGAAAATCGTAAGCGCCGGCTTTCATTGCGGATACCGCGGTTTGCACGTCACCATGTCCGGTAAGTACGATGACCTGAAAATGAGGGTTTTGGCTCAGCAACTTTTGCGTTAATTGAATGCCATCCATTACCGGCATGTGAATATCGGTGATGACAATTCCGGCTTGCGTGGTATCTATTTTCTTTAATACCTCAATAGCATTGGGAAAGCCGACGATATCGATACCTTCAATGAGCATGGCTTGTTCTACCGAGTCTCGAATGGCGGGTTCATCGTCGACAAAATAGAGTTTAGGCATAGAGTGCAAAAGCCGATTCCTTAGCTGTAGGTGAGATTAGCAGTATGTGAGATTCGTTTTCTAATCAGCGATAACAACGGCGTGTTAGCCCTTATCGTTATATAACGGGATGCTTAGCGAGAATACCATGCCTGAAGGCTCTAATCGGTTCGCGCTGATCGTGCCGTGATACGCTTCAATAATCCGTTTCGATATTGAAAGCCCTAGCCCTAAGCCTTCCGGTTTGGTGGTAAAAAACGGGTCGAACAGCTGTTCTAGCTTATCGTTCGGCATGCCAATTCCGTTATCCCAAATGATCAGCTGACAAGCGTCATGATGCAGTTGCCATTCGATGCCTATCTGTGGGCTAGCCTGTTGGTCAACGCTTTCCAGGTTTTGTTGCTCCTGCAAGATTTTGTGTTCAAGAACTTGTTGTTGCAGCGCTTGAGTCGCGTTGTGAATCAGGTTCACTAGTACTTGCTCGAGTTCGGTTGGATGAATCGCAATATTGATGTCATCTGGCACCGTGCTTAGCCTTAGCGTAATGCCTTGCTTGATCATCAGCGCACTGAGAATGCTAGTGGCGTTATTGACCGCTTGATGCAGGTTCGCCACATGATGTTCTTGTTTGGTGACCTTGCGAGTAAAGACTTTGAGTCGCGCGATGATGTCGGTAATGGTGTTGTTGAGGCCAATCATTTTCTCAAGATTGCTTTTCACTAAATCGGTTCGTTCCATTTCCAGTAGCTTTAAGCTGTTTTCACTGTAGGTTCGCAGTGCTGCAAGCGGTTGGTTGATTTCGTGGTTAATGCTGGCTGACAGCTCACCGAGTACCGCTAATTTCGCGGTTTGTGTCAGCTCTTGTTCTGTCTGTTTCAACTTCGACTGCGACTCTTGGTATTGAAAAAGGGTTTGTTGCAGCTGCTGATTGGATTGCTTCAAGTAGTGGGTACGTTTATCAACGGTTTGCTCTAGGTTTTGGTTGAGTCGGGTCAACGCCACTTTCGCGAGATAAGTCTGGCGCCACGACCAAGCGATGAGCATCACCAAGCTGTAAATCACCACGAAGATGACATCGATCTGAAAGATTTTAATAAGTTCAGCTCTGGTCTCTTTTAGTGCGACAACTTGGTACTGGTTGTTGCTGACCGTTGCAGTGTAAAGATTAAAAGCACCAAGCTTGAATAACTGGTTGGCGGTGAGCTCTTTTCGGATTTCATTGGATTGAAGGTTGCTAGATTGATTGGTATTGCTCGCTTCTGACTGAGAGCTTGAAGAACGAAAGGCTTCGATGATCGAAATTTCGCTTTGACCGTATTGGCGTTGAAGTGCGATATCCGTTTGTTGTTGCTGAGTTAGTGGCAACAATGAATGGTAAAGCCATGGAGCTTGGCTTGATAGAAAGACGACTTGGTTAGAGTCGAGTACTACGATCTCAAAATCGTCGCTGGTTAGGATGTTTTCGAGATTTTCTAAGCTCACTTTTACGGTGATAACGCCAACAATTTCCTTGTCGATATACAGAGGTGAAGACAGAAAATAACCGCGTACGTTCGAACGAGCGCCTAGCGCGACATATTGTGTGTTGTTACCTTGAATGGCAGAAGCAAAGTAGGGACGAAACGAGAAGTTCTCACCCACAAAAGTGCGAGGCTTTTGGTAATTACTGGAAGCGACCACAGTACCGTTCGGATCGTGAATATAGATGGTGTCGGCTTGGCTTTGATTCGACCATTCAAATAGCAATTGATTGAGCTGCGCAGCGGAAATCTTGTCTGCTTGTGGTGATGAGTCAAAATAAGAGAGCAAGCGCGGGTCATGGCTGAGCAAATCCGGGATCTGTTTGAATTTATCCAATTCAGAGTCGATTTGTAGATTGGCTTTACTTGCTGCTTCATCGAGTTGCTGAGTGACGATTTTTTCTTGGAATTGCACTGCCATAAAGTGGGTTGCGGTCAGCCCTGCAGCTCCCAATAACAATGAGAATAAAACAAAGGGTGTCATTAGGTTAGGCAGTATTTTGGTCACTCGGATCTCAGCTTGTCATCGGTTTGTATAAAGATTATCAATATGATGGAGAGAGTACCGAGATCTTGTTAACACAGAGCACCTTCTGTGAGACAAAACCATGGCTTAGACTTGTGTTTCAAAGGATTACGGCGCAAAATCACAAAAAAATTTAAAGGAGCAAGCAAATGGAACTGACAGATATTCGTCGCGAATACGCTAAGGGTGGATTGAGACGTAAAGACTTGGCCTCAGACCCGATTGAGCAATTCAATTTATGGCTAGAGCAAGCCATTGAAGCGAAGTTGACGGACCCTACTGCCATGACAGTTGCTACGGTTGATGAAAATGGTCAGCCATTCCAACGCATTGTTCTGCTGAAGAATGTGGATAAAGACGGTTTCGTTTTTTACACCAACCTAGGTAGCCGTAAAGCGCACCAGCTTGAGCACAACAGCAAAATCAGTTTGCACTTTCCTTGGCATCCACTTGAGCGACAAGTTCATATTACGGGCACGGCTGAAAAGCTAACGGCTATGGAAAATATGAAGTACTTCTCGTCACGTCCAAAAGAGAGCCAATTAGCCGCGATTGCAAGTAAGCAGAGTAGCCGCATCTCAGCGCGTGGGATTTTAGAAGGTAAGTATCTAGAGCTTAAACAGAAGTTTGCCAAAGGCGAGATTCCCGTGCCTTCTTTCTGGGGTGGTTTCCGTGTACGTGTAGATAGCATTGAGTTTTGGCAGGGTGGTGAACACCGCTTGCACGACCGTTTCTTGTTCTCACGTCAAGACAACAGTTGGGATATTGATCGCCTAGCGCCTTAGGCTGCTTGATCGCTTAGCTGCTTAACAGATCCAAAAATGCCGTTGATTAGACTGATCAAATCAACGGCATTTTTTTGTCTGCATTTTCAGCTGAACAGTCAATCAGTCACTGTGAAGAACAACAGAGATCTGTTTTTTGAGCAGAGTTTCTGGGATCACTGAGCCCAATCCTGAATCCAACGCATACTCAATCAATTGGCTTTTACTGCGTGCATCAAACTTCTGTTTCAATCTAGCGACATGACCTTCGACCGTTTTGATTGAAATGTTTAACGTCGACGCGATGTACTGTGGTTTCTTGCCGAAAAGCAGTAAGAACAGCACCTCTGATTCTCTCGAAGTCAGCCGCTTTTGCAGCTTAGACACGCGCGGCTCTGACCCCGCAAGCGATGCCTGATCGCCTTTTGTTCCTGTGGCCTGACAAACCCAATGACCGACCTCTAAGATCGCGGTATCGGTAAGCTCTTGGCCATAGAAGATGGTGCCTTGGACGTTGTCGTCGTCATCAAGCCATGGTGTTTTAGTAAAGATATGGGCGTGCCAGCGTCCGTCTGGATAGGGGTGAATATCGAGAATCTTAAGGGTACTGCGTGTATCCATCACATGTTTGTCTTGAGCTCTGAAATCTTGTGCGCACTCGGTGGTTTGACTGGGCATGTCGAAGTCGGTCAAGCCAGTACAAGTCTCATTGGGTTTTAAGCCAATCAATTGGTTGTAAGCAAGGTTGGCGTACACGAAGACCGAGTCAGTATCTTTGCAGCCCCAGCAGCCTGGAAGTTGTTCGAATAAAGAACGATGTATGGAGTTGAGTGGATCTGGCAAGGTTTTATCTCGTGTGTTGCGATGTTGCAATAATATCAGTTTCTTATAGCGCTGCAATGGCAATTAGAGTACGAAAAATAAGGGGGACTGACAGTTAAACGGACTGTTGATTAACTGTGTCAATCACGGAGAATCGATGGGCATAAAGGGTGATAATCAGGCAAAAAAAAGCCAGCCTGAAGAGGGGCTGGCTAAAGACAAGATATGCCTTGTCGACATGTAGAAGATTTTCAGTCTAATTTACGAGGGTCAGGTAAATTAAACTGAGGCATCAATTTGATACCCAGAGTGACTTACTACTCTATCGACGAATCTACTCCTAGGAGTGCTTATGCATAAGGGGGGAATTCCCCTATAAATGTTGCTCAATGTGATAATTTAGAACCTAGAGTAAATATTTGGGGTTCTGAGCCTATGACTGGGAGCCTACAGCTCTCGTACTACTCGGAATCCTAGATAGTTCGCTGCCGTTGAAGGCGGTACGTACAGTTCGTTAAACACTTTTGCTTCTTCAGGAGAGAAGCTCCACGCGCCACCTTTCGCTAGGCCTTTCTGAACGGTTGTCCATTCCCATACATTACCCACCATGTCGTAGAAGCCTGTAAAATGTTTTTCGTGTTCGTGTTCGTGTTCGTGTGATTGCTTGTGAAGCCCCTAAATTCGCCGGAACGATTGGTTTTACAATGCCCGTAGTTTGTACACTCTTGATCATCCTTCCGGAGGCATGATCAAGATGATCGCGATAATGATCTTTTCATTCTCGCGAGCAAATAACTCTCATGAGCATTTACAAATTCATCTTATGCGCATTTAAGAGTATTATTCTTACTATGTTGACCCGAGTATTTTTCTGTCATGTCTAAACCTTTACCCTTTCCTAACCTAGACCTTTCTCCGCTAGGCCTTACTGGCCCTCGTCCTGCTGAGATCATCACTTTGCCATCGCATATGGATTGCCACGATCACCATTATTCTCAGGTGGTGATTGGTTTAAAAGGTCAGGCGGAATTTGAAGTGAGTGGTAAGGGGAATCTTGTTGGCCCAGGACAAGGTTGTGTGGTGACAGCGAGCTCTGATCATGCTTTCGGCGGAGTGGTTGGTCAGTCGGATATTCTCGTGCTCAACATGCCTATGCCAACCGATGACGACCCGCTGATGCTAGAGAAGATTAATCAGCTCGAGTCTTCGAACGTCTATTTCCAATTAGATGCGCAAATTCAAAAGCTTATTCATATGCTGGTACAAGAGATGCAGGCGAGCCCGGATGATCTGTTATTAAGCCGTGCGTGCAATGATACGGTGATTGCATTGATGCAAAGGCACATCTCGGCATTTGAAACCTCAATCAAAGATTCACGCTTTGATCTTGAAGCGTTGGATCGCTACATAGAACAGCATTTAGCAAACAAGATCTCCGTCGCGCAGCTTGCGGGTAGTGTGTTCTTGGGTGAAAGCCAGTTCCATATGTTATTCAAAGAGCAAATGGGCATTACCCCTCACCAGTACGTTCTTGGCAAGCGCATCGACCGTTCTCGTCGTTTAATTGAACAAGGTAATCTAAGCCTTGGTCAGGTCGCTGAACTGGCTGGTTTCTCCGGTCAATCTTCCTTTACTCACACCTTTTCACGCCTTCAAGGCATGTCACCATCCCAATACAAAAAGAAAATTTCTGTTAAATAGTGAAACAAAACGGCATATTATTTTAAAGTTTCATATGTGACCTTGTGTTTGTTTTGTTAATAAAGCGAGTTTTTAGCAAAAAACTCGGAGTTTTTGACAAGTAATCCTTATATACTCTAAATACACTGCAGCCATTGTAGAGATCCCGGGCTAATTCCGGGTGTGAGATTAAGGAAAACGCATGTTTACAGCTACTGATGTGTTAAAGCCAGAATTCAACGAGCAGTCGCTTGATGATCTATGGTCGCTTATCTCACCATTATATATGGTGGATGAAACCCAATGGCTAGAGCAACTTCTGCCACTAGCTACCCCTTCTGAGTCTGAAAAGCAGCAAATTACAGACAAAACGACGTCGTTGATTGAGTCTATCCGTGCGGATAAAACATCTATTCAGATGATCGACGCCTTGTTGCTTGAATACAGCTTAGATACTCAAGAGGGCATCTTGCTAATGTGTCTGGCGGAAGCCTTGATGCGTATTCCTGATTCGGCAACCGCTGATGCGTTGATTCGCGACAAACTTAGCGTTGCGGATTGGAAATCTCACCTGAAGAATTCTGACTCGGTTTTTGTTAACGCATCAACTTGGGGCCTAATGCTAACAGGCAAGGTGGTTGGACTTTCATCTAAAGAGCAGAGTGCAGGTCAAGCGGTTAACCGTTTAGTGAACAAGCTTTCTGAGCCGGTGATTCGTAAAGCGATGCACCAAGCGATGAAGGTGATGGGTCACCAATTCGTTCTTGGTCGCAGCATTGCTGAAGCGCAGAAGAACGGTAAGTCTATGCGTGACAAAGGTTTTACCTACTCATACGACATGCTAGGTGAAGCGGCACTGACCACTGCTGACGCAAACAAATACTTCAAAGATTACCTAATGGCGATTGAAGCCGTAGGTCGAGACACATACGTCTCTTCAAAATCTAGCCCAGCACCGTCTGTTTCTATCAAGCTTTCTGCGCTTCACCCACGTTATGAAGTGGCGAATGAAGACCGCGTACTGACTGAGCTATGCGACACGCTAGAGCAGTTACTGCGCCGTGCGATTGAGCTTGATGTTGCGATCACGATTGATGCAGAAGAAGCGGATCGCCTAGAGCTTTCGCTTAAGTTATTCGAAAAACTGTATCGCAGCGAGCTAGTGAAAGGCTGGGGCAAGTTTGGTCTGGTTATTCAAGCGTATTCAAAGCGTGCGTTACCGGTTCTAGTTTGGCTAAACCGCCTAGCAAAAGAGCAGGGTGACTTAATCCCACTTCGCCTAGTTAAAGGTGCTTACTGGGATAGTGAGATCAAATGGTCACAACAAGCTGGTTTCGATAACTACCCTGTTTACACTCGCAAAGAAGCGACTGATGTAGCCTACCTAGCGTGTGCGCGTTATCTATTGAGCCCAAGTGTTCGTGGCAATATCTTCCCGCAGTTTGCTAGCCACAATGCTCATACGGTTTCCGCTATTGCAGTGATGACAGACCATAAAGACTTTGAATTCCAACGCTTACACGGCATGGGTGACTCGCTTTACAACCATGCGATGGAAGCTTACCAACAGTCGGTACGTATCTACGCACCGGTTGGCAGCCACAAAGATCTACTGCCATACCTAGTACGTCGCTTGCTAGAAAACGGCGCAAACAGCTCGTTTGTACACCGTTTGGTTGATGCTCGTTGCCCTGTAGCAGAGCTAACACAGCATCCAGTCGACATGCTTTTGGCATTCGATACGTTGAACAACACTAAGATTCCTCTGCCGCCAGCGGTATTCCCTGAGCGTAAGAACTCATACGGTGTGAACATTGATATCGAGAGCGAAGCGCATCAGTTTGAAGAGCAAGTAAAAGGCTTTTTGAACAATCAATGGACTGCTGGACCTGTGATCAACGGCGAATCTCTTGCCGAAAGCATGATCAAGGCTGATCAGAATGTTGAACAAGTAACAGCACCTTACGATCGTCGTATTAGCGTGGGTCAGGTGGCTTTTGCAAACCTTGATCATGTTTCCGCAGCGATCACTGGTGCAGACGCCGCATTTGCTGATTGGAATGCGACATCGGTTGAAACCAAAGCCGCTGCGCTTGAGAAGTTGGCGGATCTGATGGAAGAAAACCTGGCTGAGCTGGTGGCAATTTGTCATCAAGAAGCGGGTAAGACAATTCACGACAGCATTGATGAAGTGCGTGAAGCGGTCGACTTCTGTCGTTACTACGCAAAACAAGCGAACAACCTACAAGGTTTTGAGCTAAAAGGCTTTGATGGTCTAACTCGAATCGCTTCGCGACAAGGTCGTGGTGTATTCGTTTGTATCAGCCCTTGGAACTTCCCATTGGCGATCTTCCTTGGCCAAATTACAGCTGCACTAGTGGCGGGTAACACGGTTGTGGCGAAACCTGCAGAGCAAACAAGCTTAATTGCAGCTCGCGCAGTGGAATTGATGAATGAAGCGGGTTTCCCTGCTGGCACGATTCAGTTACTACCGGGTCGTGGCGCTGAGATCGGCAGTGCGCTAACCAGTCATGATGCGATTGCGGGCGTTGCCTTTACGGGGTCAACACCGACTGCACAACGCATTAACGTGTCACTAGCAAGCCGCAACGCTAAACCAGTACCGTTTATCGCGGAAACCGGTGGTCAGAACGCGATGATCGTCGACAGTACTGCACTGCCTGAACAAGTGGTTCGTGATGTGATTCGTTCTGCCTTTGCTTCAGCAGGTCAACGTTGTTCTGCGCTACGTGTGCTTTACATTCAAGAAGACATTGCAGATCGCGTGATTGGACTAATTCACGGTGCGATGGATGAGCTAAGCGTTGGTATTCCACATCTTCATAAAACGGATGTGGGCCCAGTTATCGACCAAAACGCGAAGCAGAAGTTGATGACGCACCT
Source organism: Vibrio sp. 10N.222.54.A3 (assembly GCF_041474095.1). Classification (NCBI taxonomy): domain Bacteria; kingdom Pseudomonadati; phylum Pseudomonadota; class Gammaproteobacteria; order Vibrionales; family Vibrionaceae; genus Vibrio; species Vibrio sp. 10N.222.54.A3. Next base: position 60,564 of record NZ_JBFRTN010000006.1, on the reverse strand, counting down.
AGAAAATATGACTAAGACCCAGAAGAAAGTGGCTCAACTTTCTCTAGGAGCGGATTGTGAACATGGTGACTTTGTTCCACCAAGTGCATTTGAAATCGATGACATCAGCTGTTTGAAAGAAGAGCAGTTTGGTCCTGTACTGCATATCGTTCGCTTCAAAGCGAGTGAGTTGACACAAGTAGTAGACCAAATTAACCAAACCGGTTTTGGTCTAACTATGGGTATCCACAGCCGTAACGAAACAACTTACCGTTGGATCGAGAAACACATTCGTGTGGGTAACTGCTACATCAACCGTGACCAAGTGGGCGCTGTTGTTGGTGTTCAACCATTCGGCGGTCAAGGTTTGTCGGGTACTGGCCCTAAAGCGGGTGGTCCTCACTACCTATACCGCTTTACTGATGTTCATTTTTCTCAATCACAAGACAAGGCATAAGGAGCAGTATCATGGTTCATCAAGTGACAGGTTTTTCTGATGCTTTGTTAGCGTGGGAACAATGGAATCTTACCGACTTTGATCATAAGAGTGCTCAGGTACTTGCATTCAAATCAGAGATCGAAAGCCAATCTACGTCTTTGGCGGCAGTGGCAACTTATCACCTAGAGCAAGCGTCTGCGCTGCTTTCTGAGCATCACCTAATGGCGGGTCCAACGGGCGAAACCAATGAGCTGTATGCCGCAGGCCGCGGTGTGGCTTTGGTGATTGTTGATGATTGCGAAGAGAAGCTGCCGGCACTGCAAACTGCAACAGCGATGATTACTGCAGCACTATTGGCAGGTAACAGCGTTCAATTGTGCAGTGATGACGTGCAGTTCAACACCTTGATCGCTGATGCAGCGAAACAAGCGAATTTACCGACGAACTTGGTGCAGGTTGCTTCGTACGACGCGGCTCAACAGCTGCTGTCTTGCGATGTACGTAGCGCAGGTTACGTAGGTAACTCACAAACGGCTCAAGCTATCAATTTACAACTTGCTAAGCGTGACGGTGCCATCGTCAGTTTAGTAGCTGAAACGGATCTGACAGCAATGCATGTTGCTCACGATCCACACTTATCGCTGCGTTTCATTACCGAGCGTACGCGAACTATAAATATAACAGCCGTGGGCGGTAACGCGACCTTGCTCGAACTTGGAAGCGAAGCTCACTAACCTTCAGTAACATTGGCTCTAAGCACTTTTGTTTTCTCCATTGTTGGTTTCACCATCTTTGGATTTAACTCATAGTGCCTTGGAGCCTCAATACCTAACTCAATGCACTCGCTTGCCTTTACGGTGAGTGTCTTGCATTGAATTAGGTATGGAAGGCTTTTTACAAATGAGGACTATCAAATGATAGAAAACAGTTTTGCAATAACGACGACGTTCATTGCGTATCTAATTATGATGCTGGCAATCGGTGTTATTGCTTACAAACGTACTTCTAGCTCGACAGACTACTTCCTAGGTGGTCGTTCGCTAGGCCCATGGCCTGCTGCACTTTCTGCTGGTGCATCAGACATGAGTGGTTGGCTACTACTTGGTCTACCGGGTTACGCTTATGCTGCTGGTTTTGAAGCATTCTGGCTTGCTGGTGGCCTGCTAGTTGGTACTTGGGCGAACTGGTTAATCAGTGCTAAGCGTCTGCGTACTTACAGCATTACAACAGAGTCACTGACGCTACCTGAGTTCCTATCTCGTCGTTTCAATGATAATTCTAAGCTGATCCAAACAATTTCTGCTTTCTTTATCCTTTTATTCTTCCTTTTCTACACAAGTTCTGGCTTGGTAGCAGGTGGTAAATTGTTTGAAACAGTATTCGGCCTAGATTACACAACAGCGGTAATCATCGGTACAGTATGTGTGGTTTCTTACACGCTATTTGGTGGTTTCCTTGCGGTATCTTGGACGGATTTGGTTCAAGGTCTGCTGATGTCTGCTGCGCTATTGATTGTACCAATCGCAGCGATGAACGGTGGTCTTGGTCAGCTATCGACTGATCTTCACAACATCAACCCAGAGCTTCTCACGCTATGGAATGATGTGAAAGGTGAGCCACTTTCTGCTATCGCGATCATCTCGCTAGCGGCATGGGGTCTAGGTTACTTCGGTCAGCCACACATCCTTGCTCGTTTCAAAGCAACACGTAGCAACAAAGACCTAACAACAGCGCGTCGTATCGCGGTGGTATGGTCTGCTCTGTCTATGGTTGGTGCAATGCTAGTAGGTCTTGTTGGTCTAATCTACGTGACTAACTCTGGCGCGCCTAAGCTAGACGATGGCGAGAAGATCTTCATGCTTCTTGTGAACGCGATGTTCCACCCAGTAATCGCAGGTATCTTACTTGCTGCAATCCTAGCGGCAATCATGAGTACTGCGGATTCACAACTTCTTGTTTCTTCATCTGCAATGGCAGAAGATTTGTATAAGCAAGTTCTGAAGAAAGACGCTACGTCAGAAGAGATTGTTCGTGTAGGCCGTTTCGCGGTTATCCTAATCTCTCTTATTGCACTTGTACTAGCGATGACGCCAGACAGTTCAGTACTTGGCCTTGTGTCTTACGCATGGGCTGGTTTTGGTGCTGCATTCGGCCCAGCTATCGTATTGAGCCTATACTGGTCTCGTATGAACCGTAACGGCGCTCTAGCGGGTATCGTTGTTGGTGGTGTTACGATTGTACTTTGGAAACAGTTCACGGGCGGTTGGTTCGATGTTTACGAAATCGTACCGGGAATCATCCTATCAACTATCTCTATCGTTATCGTGAGCCTAATCACTGGCGAGCCAGAAGACGAAGTTAAGAAGCAACACGCTGAGTTCGAGAAGAACCTTGTTGAGCTAGACTAATTTACATTGTAAAAATACCAATGAATTAGCAAAAGACATGAACAATAGAGTCACTTCGGTGACTCTATTTTTTTATGTGAGTACGACCTTTGTCTTATTTCAAATTAAGTTTATTCGAGGTTTTCTGATATTGAAATGGGGGTTTACAATGTAAATCGAAAGCGAAGGATCTTGAGCGAGAAATGAAAGGTCTGTCTTGTTGGTGGCGTGTGATGTCAAAAAATAAAACAGAAAAATGGCTATTTTTTGAACTTGGCGCTCACTTTTGTCATTAGCTCGGTGAATTGTGGAACCGAATTGGACATGATGTGTCAATTGTCAGTAACCACTAAAGACCTATAGGACAAAGGTATGCCTGATCTCTATTGCAAAGGATGTAAAAAAACAACACTACATAAGTCTATAATGAAACGTTGTGAATCAGAGCCCGAGACAGCTTCTGGCCGTATGATGCAATGGACGTCAAAACTATTTAGTGGAAACCTGTACTACGATATGGAAACTCAGCACTTCTGCCGCACGTGCAATTGTCGTTGCGAAACAGGAAGTACTGTACCCCAAATTGGTTTAGCTTAACTTACAGTAAGCGCTCACTAACTTAGATCAAAAAACCTCCGTTTTAGGAGGTTTTTGCGTTTCTATGCGGCTTTGAGTGCTAGCTCGGCAACAATGGCGTCGCCATCAATCTTCACATCCCAACCATAGTTTGAGTATTCATTTGCTAGTGCCTGAGCAACATCTTTTGATACCGTTACGTGTGTCCATGAACCAATACCGTAAGGTTTATATGCGAGTTCTTGCGTTTTCATAATAGAGTCATCCTTTCTCTTTGATAATTATATTATTCACTTTGGCCTATATCCTTTCTTTCGTTTCCGGCTCAACTTATTTGTTAATCGGGTCATTTCTATAATAATTTGTTAATAACCAGAGTTTGATTTATAAGGGTTCTTATCTATTTGTATGTGTTTATATCTGGCGTGAATATCATCCGTGCATTTAGTTTTTAAATGTGTGAGCGAGGTTTTCTTCGATTGCACTTGGTATGGAATATACTGAGCGGAATTTAGAATGTTTAAGGAATGTTATGTCTCAGCATCAGCTCGATCGTATCGATAAAGAGATACTAAGAATTCTGCATATGAAAGGGCGTTTACCTGTTGTTGAACTGGCAAAACAGGTCAACCTTACGACGTCACCTTGCTCTGATAGACTCAAGCGATTGGAGAAAGAGGGCTACATCACGGGCTATCATGCTGAGCTTTGTTCAGAAAAGCTGGGACTCGATGTTCAAGTCTTTATCCATATCCGTCTCGATCAGACTAGCTTTTCGATCTTCGACAAATTTGCCCAAGCCGTGGAAATGATGCCTGAGGTGGAAGAGTGCTACTCACTGTCGGGTGACTTTGACACCATGATCAAGGTTCGAGTGAAAGACATGAAGGCGTACCAAGCGTTTATGGCCACCAAGCTGGGCACCTTGCCTGGTGTGATTCAGACACGTAGTGAAGTGGTGATTGAAGAGCATAAAAAGGGCTTCGGCGTGAACCCTGAGTTGTTGGCAACTCTAAAATAGTGGCCTAATTTCGCTTACCAACGTGATTTAGATATAAAAAATGGAAGCAATAAGCTTCCATTTTTTGTTGAGCGTCAGATAAAGAGCAATCCGATAAACTTGTTCGCCTTAAAGCGTAATGGCCGCAGAGATTAAGCCAATCACACCACCGAATACACCGCCCCAAACCACAAGCCAGCCAAGGTGTTTCTTGATCATGGTCTGAACCATCTCTTTAACCAGCTTAGGTGTTAGTTCATTCAAGCGCTGATCGATGATCGCCTCAATGTTTTCTTTGATTTCATCCATCATCGCAGGCGATTCTAGCTCGTCTTTGATGGCATTTTTTACAGAATCACTCTTGCTGATTTCAATCACAGATTCTTGCATCTTCTCAACAAACGGCGCTTTCATTGGCTCTAGTGCTTCTGTGCCACCAAACATTGCCAACATACCGCCAAACTGAGAGTTCTCGATAACATGCACCAGTGAGTCGAATGCAGGGTTAAAGTCGATCTTCTGAATCACAGGCTCTAGATTGAGCGACTTTCCTGTCATCTCGCTGCTTAGGAAGCGGTCGATGTTACTTTCTGTAAAGAATTGCTCCATCATCAGTTGCTTGATGGCTGCCTTGAACTCTTCAAAGCGCGCTGGAATCACTCCAGAACCGTATAGGCCGGGTACTTTCTCGAACAACATGTGAATCGCAAGCCAGTTGGTGATGGCACCAGAAAAGGCGAATAGGCCTGCATAAAGCAAGTATTGGTTTGCTGTCGCATAGCCGCCAGCAAGCAGCGCTAACGCGATAACGTTAGTTAAGACACTTTTGTTCATGGTTGATCTCTAGAAAGAATATTGCGCGCATTTTAAGAAAAAAACGCCAAGAAAAAAACAAAAGGATCGATGAAGTTTATCGGACAGCTAGCAAAGAGCACCAAATAGCAGGCATAAAAAAGGCTAGCCTCCCCCCGAAGTCTAGCCTTATTCCAGAACGCGCAAGCGAGGCGTCTTTGGTGTTAATGTCATTATATAATTACGACATAACATTCTGCCACGTGTAATTTACCGCTAATAAACAAATTGATGTGAATCACGCCGCACTTTTAAAATAGCACAAAAATTAAGCGCTCGTGGCTTGCTCAAGGTCATCGGCAATGAAGCCACCGGTTTGGTGATTCCATAGCTGCGCATAAATACCATTCTGGTTAATCAGCTCTTGGTGCGTGCCTTCTTCTACGATATTGCCGGCATCAAGCACGATCAGGCGATCCATCGCTGCGATGGTCGACAGGCGGTGTGCAATCGCAATAACCGTTTTGCCTTCCATTAGCTCAATCAAGCTCTCTTGAATCGCTGCCTCTACCTCAGAATCGAGTGCAGAAGTTGCTTCATCGAGAACAAGTAATGGAGCATTCTTTAGAAGAACACGTGAGATAGCCACACGTTGACGCTGACCACCAGAAAGCTTTACGCCACGTTCACCCACTTGAGCATCGTAACCAACGTTGCCAAACGGGTCGGTTAGCGTTTCGATAAACTCATGCGCGTGTGCCTGTTTAGTCGCCGCGTATACTTCTTCGTCTGATGCCTCTGGTCGACCGTAAAGAATGTTGTCTTTGATCGAACGGTGCAGCAGTGAAGTATCTTGGGTCACCATACCAATGTTGCTACGCAGAGAATCTTGAGTAACGCTCGAGATCTCTTGGTCATCAATCAGGATGCGGCCACTTTCTACATCGTGGAAACGCAAAAGTAAGTTAACTAGGGTCGATTTACCTGCACCTGAACGGCCAACCAAGCCCACTTTTTCACCCGGTTTGATGTTGAGGTTTAGGTTGTTGATCACCCCCTTATTCTCACCGTAGTTAAAGCTTACATTGTCGAAGTTGATACCGCCTTGTGGAACCTCCAGAGGCTTCGCGTCTTTCTTGTCTTCAATAGCAATAGGCTTAGACAGAGTTTTAATGCCGTCAATCACGGTACCAAGGTTCTCAAACAGACCACCAATTTCCCACATGATCCATTTCGACATGCCGTTAATACGCAGAGCCAAGCTGACCGCAATCGCGATTGCACCCACGGTGATTGCGCTATCTAGCCATAGGTAGATAGAGATACCCGCAATGCTGAACACCAATAGATAGTTAGCGAATTCCACGCAGATGTTGAAGCCGGTTACCAAGCGCATTTGGCGGTGCACAGTATCTAGGAAGCCTTCCATGCCTTCTTCGGCGTATTCGGTTTCTCTTTTACTGTGTGAGAACAATTTCACCGTCGCGATGTTGGTGTAGCTATCAACAATACGACCTGTCATCAGTGAACGAGCATCCGCTTGCTCTGAAGACACGTCTTTTAGCTTTGGCACGAAGTGCAGTTGAATACCGATGTAAACGAATAGCCAAATCAGCATCGGAGCCATCAAGCGCCAATCTGATTCAGCAAGCATGAACAGCATCGCCGTGAAGTAAACCGTCACGTAGACAAACACATCGACCATCTTGGTCACAGTTTCGCGCACTGCAAGCGAGGTTTGCATCACTTTGGTCGCGACACGTCCGGCGAAGTCATCTTGATAGAAGGACAGGCTTTGCTTCAAAAGGTAGCGGTGTGCTAACCAACGAATCGACATTGGGTAGTTGCCCAGCAAAGTTTGGTGAAGCAATAGCGAGTAAACACTGATCAAGATTGGCATCACAACCAACAGCAGAATACCGAGCCCCATCAATGTCGATTCGTTGTCTGCTAAGAAAGTGTCTGGGTTGCTTGTTGATAGCCAGTCGACCAATTGCCCCATGTAACCGAACAGCGCGACTTCGATGATCGCGATGGTCATGCTCATCAACCCGAGCAAAATCAATGGTTTTTCGAAACCTCGAGTGTAATGGCGGCAGAATGCCAGTATGCCAGTAGGAGGTTGTATCGGCTCTCCCTTTGGAAAGGCTTCAGTAAAGCCTTCAAATTTCTTGTACATAGATTTCCCTTTATAAACTAGTGCATCTATAAGCGACTGCATCGTTGGTGCAGCTTTGTTTTTATAGTCTTGATTTGAAATTTAACTGTCTTAGTTTGAAATTATATAAGCGCCCATGGGTTCTTATCAGTATTAAATCATTCGATGGATTTTGTTCTAGCGCCTATTTAGGCACTTGGCTTTAAAACACTAAAACTTTGTCTAAGCGATGCAGGAAAGGTCCAAAGAGTGTCTTTCATGACGCTTATTTTAGATTGAATTAGACAGGAAAAGTTAAGCTGATTTCAAACGTAATTGATTGTTATGCAACGGTGATAATCCTAACGTTAAATGGATTGAATTGTAATCAAAACTCGTGATGGGCGAGAAAATGGAATCAGAATATTTATCCATAAAGTGACTTAACGAATATGCATACAGTTGGTTCTTTCTGATGTGCTGTTATCTTGCAGTAAAAATTACCGATTATTCTAAGATCTGCAGTAATTGTTTGGGATAAATATTCAAATCAATATTCTTTTCAGTGAATCTTGTCGTAACAAGTTGTTTACAATTCTGAAGTAAATAAAAGATAGGGACGGTTGAAATGTTAAACCTACACAAAAAATCACTTCATATCACTAATGTTCAAAACGCCAATTGCGTTGTTATGGTGCCACCAAAAGAGTTTAAATTTAACGAAGAAACAGCACGTGATAACGAATTTCAGCACAGAGTTAATCTGACCGAAGCTGAGGTGAAAGTAGAAACGATGGCCGAATTTAAAGCTATGGTCGCTTCGTTGCGTAAAGAAGGTGTGCAAGTTGTAGAGTTTGATTACCCAGAATTGGGCGTTGAAACTCCGGATGCTGTTTTCCCAAACAACTGGTTCAGTACCTGTAGTGATGGAAGCTTATTCACGTTCCCTATGGCGTGTGAAAACCGTCAGAATGAAGTTAAGCCAAATGCTCTTATTGAAGCGTTAGAAGCGTCGGGTCGTATTGTTAACCACAGCGAGTCTCTAGAGTCTTACATCGCGCAGGGTTCTTATCTAGAGAGCACGGGCGTGATGGTTATCGACCATATCAACAAGACCATCTATGCTGCGCTTTCTCAGCGTTGTGACCGTGAAGTGTTAGAAGACTATGCGAAGCGCATTGGCTATTCTCGCGTGGTTTCATTCCAAACTGCATTACCGTCTGGTCAGCCGATTTACCACACCAATGTGATGATGGCGATTGGTGATAATTTCTGCGTGATCTGTGATGAAGTGATCCCAGAGTTTGAGCGCCGTTTTGTGGTGAAATCTCTTGCTAAAGACAAGCAGGTTATCTCTATCTCAATTGATCAGATGAACCGATTCTGCGGTAATATTCTGCAACTGGAGACAGTGAATGGCGACAAGGTGATCGCGATGTCTCAATCGGCTTACGATGCGTTTTCTCCAGCTCAGTTAGCTCAGTTATCGACACATGGCAAGCTGCTACCATTTAACGTGAAAACGATTGAAGACATTGGTGGTGGTTCGGTGCGATGCATGTTGGGTGAGGTGTTCTTACCAACGCGAGTGAATCGCTTGTAACAAGTATAGAAAGTATAACAAGCACTCACTTCAGTAATGAATATTTGAATACCACTCTTATCGCAGAGTGGTATTTTTGTTTTTATCCATCACAAATAAGACAACAAGAGCTCGATACAGGAGTAAACGCGTAAAAGCTAACGGAAATAAGCTATGAAGCGTTCTTAAAAGCTCTGTGTTCAATGAACTGAGCCGACAGTGTTACGACCTCCTTGGAATAGACAAGCGCCGTGTGGTTGAGTTTGAGGGCGTAAGTATCCGTTGCCCCTCTCAGGTTGGCGTCTTCGAGTGTGACTGTGCCATCGCCCGGATTTCTTCCCAGAACAATACGTCCGACTCCGGCGTCGTAGGTACCTGTAATCACGCCAATCGGCACATCAATATCATAATCACCCAAGCCATCACTTAAGATCATCTTGCTCGAGCCAAAGATAAAGCCAAGACCATGATTCGACAACGTTTTGGCTATGGTTGCCCCATTGTGCGGCGTCCCTGCGGTAATAATGCAGGTGTCGGCAAAATTGGGCTGATAAAACTTAAAGTAGTGACGAATGAGTAAGCCACCGAGTGAGTGACCAAAGAAATAGACCTCATCGTATTCATTAAAGCGAGCATTCACGAAGCGATTGAGGCGTTTGGCTGCAGAAGGGAAACGCAGCGAGTTGTAGGCAAACTTGTGCGTTGTAAAGCCGCGTTTTTTGAAGTTTCTATCCAGATACTGCATGATCAACGCAGGCATATATAGACCATGAATTAAAATTATATGTTTGTTTTTATTATTCATTTTTGTCCTCCGTCTGATGATGTCCCCAGTATATTTAGTCGCAAATCTAAACTCAATAAAACTTGCTACGAATGGGGCACAAAAGACAGAGGTGTACGTTATAAACAGTGCGTTCGTCATAGAGAAAAGGTGGGTTAGTCAGATCTCACTCCACCATACACATCTATGGTTAATCCACCTTGTTTGGCGTAAGTATTGGGTGTTAGACTTTTTACCTTATTGAAGCTTCTCTCTAATGTCCTTTATCGCCAAGTTTTGCAATCCATGTCGAACTAAGCTCTTTTAATATCTTACGAATCAGTTCGCTGTGTCTATCTGTTTGACTTGCCGATATCTAAGGCACCAGTAGATCTTATGATTCTGAATTTTCAGTTTTGGTTAGCTCAGTATCACCTGCTTCACTTTTTGCTTCCGGTTCAACCAAAACTTTGATTACGCCTTTTTGTAGGATCAGGTTATTAGGGTAGGTGATAATGTTGCCCGAACTGTGTCGAAGAATAACATGGAACATGGTGATATCGATGATCACACCGCTGATGTCTTCGTCTTTCTCCGCGACTCTTACTCTGTCGCCAATGCGATAAGGGAAGACGAAAAATATTAGTACGCTGGCTGTGAGGTTACTTAGAATCGACCATTGCGCGAATAAAGCGACACCCAGCACCGCAAATATCGAAGACAAGAACAGAGAAATATCACCAAAACCCAAGTTAAGAACAATCGTAAACACAGCGATGAAGAGTAGAAACAGAACAATATTGAAACACTTAATCACGAACTGCTTTCGCTTCAATTCGACACGTTTATTTTCCGCTAATGTTTCTATCCAGTTCTTACCTAAGCGTTTGATCACCCAATACACAGTGATAAGAAGTAAACCTAAAACTACTTGTCTAAGCCACATATTGGATTGCAAAAACTCAACCATTAAATAAACCTCAATTTTTTCAAAATAACGACCTCTGCCGCTATGACCACGAGCAGCCCAACGCAAAATAGTGGAAATGCTATCGGGTTATCTGTTCCGGGTATCCCAGCGATATTGACACCCAGTAAACCGGTGAAAAACCCAGCAGGGAGGAAAATACCTGCAATGATAGAAAATAGGTACGTATTTCTATTCATTTTTTCAGCTTGTTGCTGACTTAGGCTCGCTAAAAATACATTAATTTGTTCGATGTAAAACTCAACAGACTCGTTAATTCTCAGGATGGTATCAAGGCTGTTCTTTATATGACTGTTGTGCTTACTCAATGGCGCAGGTAGGTCACTCATTAAATCTTCAAAAACGTATTTCTGTGGCTTCAAATAACGCCTTAGTCTGAGTAGCCTTGAATGTAGAGCGTTAATGGATCTTATGTCGATATTGGATGTAGATTCTAACTCGTCAATTAATAGTTCGACGGGTGCTAGGAAGGTTGAAATGCTGTGGTTGATTCCACGGATCATGCCCAACAACACATCAGGTAATGATGTAGGGCCTTGGTTTTGTTTGAGATCAGATATCAGATTACTGACCGCTTTTGAAGGAACTTTACGTGTCGATATTAAAGTGCCTTTGTACCATAAGATGCGTAGGCTAAGCATGTCGTCAGGGTTAGCACCTTCGTTTAGATTAATGCCTCGCAGAATCATCAAAAAACAGTCGTGGCCAAATTGTTCGAACCGAGGGCGGGTGTCATCGGTGAGTAATGAATCGATGATGGCATTTGGAACCGTATTACTGTGGAGCCATTCTCTCAAACCGTCAGCATCTCTTTGGCAGTGATACCAAGTTGATTGCTCGAATGAGGCTGGGCTGGTGGTGTGTTCATGTGCCACCCCCTCAGAAAATTGCCAGCTTGAAATTATGAAAGCGTCCATTCATTTGTCCTTAATGATATGACGTAAACATTGATATTATGCGCCATTCAGGCGCGGTATTGAACTGAGCTTAATCGTGGTAAGTTCAATGAGCGATGTGAGTGAGATGAAGTCTAATAAGACATGTTGGTCTTTGGAGTACGACGGACTCTTCCATTATTGTCTCTATTAAATGTAGCTCATTGTTTCGTCGTTATAAATTAGCACTCTGGCTCCATGTTAGCGACGAAAAAAAGAAAAGACCGAGGTCTTTTCTTTTTAGGGGAGGTTGCGGAGAGCTTGCTCAGGCAACTCGAGTTTTCCGATGGTTTACATAAGCAAAAGCACTAGCGACAAGAAGCAAAAATGTCTTGGTTCTCTCGGTATTCTTTGGTTTGCACGTCCATTAGGCCAAGCAAGGAGTCGAACAGGTTATCGTGAGAAAAGCTCTGCTCTTTCCCCGCCTTTCTTAAGCAGGTTTGGTTTATCCCTTTCTGCTCGGCGAAGCCATCAGACATCCACATGATCATAGGCACATGGGTTTGCTCTTTCGGTGCCAATGAATAAGGCATACCGTGCAAGTAGACGCCGTTTTCCCCTAAAGATTCACCATGATCGGAAATGTACATCAGCGCCACGTTGTACTTATCGGTGAGCTTCTCTAGCTTTTGAATAGCCTGTGAGAGAAAGAAATCCGTGTACAAGATGGTGTTGTCGTAGGTGTTGACTACTTGCTCTTTGGTGCAGTTTTCGATATCTGCACGAGCGCAGTCAGGCGTAAATTTCTTATGTTCTTCTGGATAACGCTCAAAGTACGTTGGGCCGTGAGATCCGGCAATGTGATAGAAAATGATGCTATCTTGCTTGAGATCTTGCGTATCTTGTTCGAAGTTCTCTAGCATCGCTGTGTCGTAGCATACGTCGTTATTACACAATGGGTCGCTGTCTTTGGCGATGAGCGTCATCTCTTTGATTCGATGTGCGACCGCCTTATCCCCACCATCATGTTCTCTCCAAATAGAGTGAATGCCCGCGCGGTTCATAATGTCAACCACGTTATCTTGGTTGTAGGCTTTGTCGCGATCATAGTTGCTGCGATTCATGTTCGAGAACATGCAGGGTACTGAAACTGCGGTGGCTGTACCGCACGACTGAACATCAGAGAAAAATATCGGGTTATAAGGCTTGGTATGAGCGTTGGTTTCTCTCTCATAGCCATAATATTGGTAGTTATACACGCGAGCGGTTTCGCCAAGCACAAACACCAATAAGGTCGGTTTGGTTGCCGCTTTTGCTTGTGGCTTGAGTTGAGCATCTAATCCCAATTCTTGATAGGGGATGGGCTGTTTGATGTAGGTGTTATTGATGTATTTGACTGTTGATGCTACATACTCGGTCGGAATGATCATCTTTTTGATGTGCGAGTTATTGCGACCAATCGATACGTAATCTTTGTAGAAAAGCCCGGCAATAATCGCAATGACGATCAAGGAAGAGAGCAAGCCAATCGATTTCCAGACAAAGAAATCCTTCCAAGACTCTTTTTCAAGTTTGGTAAACAACAGGATGAGAGATGGAATACCACCCATAGCCAGTAGCCATAAGATCGAGTGACCACTGATATAGCTGGCTGCTTCACCGCTATTGGTCTCAAACACATTCTCTATCATGCCGTAGTCGACGAATATGCCGTAATTGAACATGCTGTAGCTGACTAAGGTTGAGGTGATCAGCAATAAGATGAAAAACGGCTTAGAGAAAATAGGCCAGTTGAAGACTTGGAAGATGAAATTAAAGGCAGCAAGGAAGAAGATAGGAATGGAGATAAGAAACGCAACGCTTTCAGACTTCGATGCCTGAACAATACTAAACAGTTCTTGGGAGAGAGGTAGATTGACGACAAGCAGATAATACACGGCCAACACAAAAGGCAGTTTGTTTATCGACATGTTAAAGCTTGGTAGATTCATAGGTCTTGTTTTCCTGCGTCTCTTATCCCTTTATTTTAGTCTCGCTACCAAGAAAGCTCTAATATCAACGCATAAAGCTCAGTAAGTAATGGTGAGCGATAAACCGGCTAAAGTGAAATGACGCGATAGTGCGTGTAGAAACAAAAAATTCACTTTACTGAGTGACCTTCATGACAAGGTGGAACAGCAAAGTGAATTAGTATGTTCAGCTTATTCTATGTGGTTCAATCACATTAGAAGTTGTAAGAACCACCGAAGCTAATGCTGTTGAAGGCAAGTGTTTTGTCTTCTTTCTTAAAGCCGTAGTCGTTCTCAACACTCACTGCGTCTGCTTGTGAGATTAGGCGTAGTGTTAGATGTTCGATTGGCGTGTATTCAACACCAACACCAAAGTGGAAACCGGTACCGCTGTCATCATCGTAACCAGCGCTCTTATTTGCGTGTAGGTCAACAGAGCTTAAACCAGCCAATACGAACGGACGAATCGTGTTGTCGAACGTGTAACCTAGGTTTGCTGATACAGAAACAGACGTTGGAGACATTTTTTCTGTACCTTTTTTGTAGTCTGCGTAGTCGTTGTAGCCAAGCTCAACACCAACGATACGGTTGAACTGGTAGCCACCATATAGGTTGTAACCCATGCCGTCTGAGTCTAGGTTGCCTTGACCGTCTGTGTCAGAATCTTGGTACACACCAAGGCCGCCACCGATGTACGCACCGCCGTCAGTACCTGCAGCTAAAGCTGGAAGAGAAACTGCGCTGATTAAACCCAGTGCTAATGCTGATTTTGTTATCTTGTTCATTTTTGTTACTCACTCTTAAATGTCATGCCAGTATCAATTATTTTTGTTTTGCGACCTTTCGACCGTTGGTGAGTATTATTCCGTAGTCTTGTACCTATTACTGTATGGCTTTGTAAGTTGAATCGTTACATAGTAGAAAAAATGCTCGTCAGGTTGCGTAGTGAGTTAGGCTGCCAAAAACAAGGAATACACATGCTAATGAAACAAAATACATGTTTGGTGGTTGTGGACGTGCAAGGTAAGCTTGCACGCCTTGTTGATGAGAGTGAGACACTTATTTTTAACTGTGGAAAGTTGATTAAGGGCGCACAGGTTTTGGGTCTGCCAATTATTCGTTTGGAGCAGAATCCAGAGAAGCTAAGTGCGACGGTTGATGAACTCAATGACCTTTTGAGTGATGCTAAACCAATACCTAAATTCACGTTCAACGCGTGTGATGATCCCAAGTTTGTTGAGGCGGTTCAAGCCAAGGATGTAGAGACTTGGTTAGTGTGTGGTATTGAGGCTCATATTTGTGTTTATCAAACCGCAATGGGGTTGTTAGATCTTGGGTACAAGGTTCAGGTAGTTGGTGACTGTGTTAGCTCACGAACAGCACTTAACAAGGATCTGGCAATCCGTCGACTAACAGATGCTGGTGTCCAAATTACGGGATTAGAAATGATCTTATACGAATTGGTGAAAGATTGCCGCGCACCAGAATTTAAGCTCATTCTATCCTTGATTCGTTAATCACCGAGAGGCTGTCTATCGCCGCCGCCTCGGTAGGAATCGAGTGCAACCTTCAAACGACGCAGTTTGTCACGCGAGCGATTCTTATGATTGACCGCTATCCCCATAGAAAGCACATCCACTAAGGCTAACATTGCGTAGCGAGATGCCGATGGTTTGTAGATGAAGTCGGTTTCCATGTGTTTGATAGGTAGCAAGATATCTGCAATCTTTGCCAGTGGTGTGTCTTGTGGGGTAATCGCGATGATCTTAAGCCCATACTGCTTAGCCAGCTCTGCGGTTTCAGTAATCACAGGCGTGAAACCGGTCGCGGAGATCATCACCATGACATCATTGACATCTGCTGTCGCAGCAACCATGCGTGACATTAAGCCATCATTGTACGACACCACGGGATAGCCCAATCGGAACAGTCGGTGTTGCAGTTCTTGAGAGGCGATAGTCGAACCACCACCCATGCCGATAGCAATGATTTGTCTGGCGTTATGCAGCCAGCTGACTGCGGTTTCAACGTCTTGCTCTTTGAACAAGGTGCGGTTGATGTCTAGGCTTTGCTTGATCGATTCGTAGATACCTTGATAACCCGTTTGGTCAACCGGTTCGAGGATAAAGCGCTGGCCAACGGTTAGCGTCTGAGCCAACTTAATCTTCATATCACGTACGTTGCTGCAACCGATCGCTTTAGCAAAACGTGTAATGGTGGCTTCACTCACTTGAGCGCTTTCAGCAAGCTCTGTGATGCTGGCATTGGCAGCAAAATCAATGTCGTCCATGATCAGCTTAGCGACTTTTTTCTCTGCATCACGAAGAGCGGGAAAACGCTCCGTTATCTGTGAAATGATATCTACTTCTAAACTCAAGAATCCTGATCCTTTGTTGATGGGGCTAATCGTTATCACCTAGTTATTAAGAACCTAGCTCGTAAGAAGTAAGCTCTTTAGCTTTTTAGCCATTTAGCCATTTGGCCATTTAGCCGTTTAAAACTAAGCGTTAGCCCCGTTAGTATATCTTATTGTTTCGCTGATTCTAGCTTATTGAAAAATCGAACTAGAAGCAGGTTTCCACCCAGTTTGTTACCTGATGGTCGTCATCGCTGATGGCAATGTAGCGCCACTTATCGAAGGTTAAACACGGGTGTGAGGTTGAGAATGCAATCATGTCGCCCACTTCAATTTCAGAAGAGCCGTCCGTTTCAACAAAGGTATGCTGATCCATCACGGCGGTCGCAGTCAGCCCTTTCACAGAGATAGCTTCGCCATTGCGATAGCCGCGTTCGGCAATAGGTAACCCCGCATCAAAGGCCACATCACGCTTGCCTAGCCCAACCACTAGTTTAGTCGGTTCTGGGCGAGAGATTACATACGCCCATACCTCAAGTGCCGATTCCAGATCTCCACCCAATTCACACGCGTAACCTTGGTTTACTTGGGCACGCTGCAACACTTTGCTTTGAGCGTCTAGGTAGATGCCTGTGTCGTGAATCGCGTAACAGCCCGGGCGGATGATCGCCAAGTAATCGGTTAGGTTCGCTAAACATTCTGCAACCACGTCATACCAAGCCGAGCCGGCACCAGTGATGATAGGTTGACCGGTAATTAAACCGTCTGATGCGAGGCTTTCGACCGAGGTCAGCGCTTGGTTTAAGAAGGTACGAATGTCTTGCTCGGCATTGTCGCCATGAATCACGCCCTCATACACCTCAATACCCGCGAGCGAAAGGGCAGGTGTGTCTTGGATGGTTTGAGCCAGTTCTAGAACTTCTTGTGGTGAACGACAACCACAACGACCGCCCGGCACACCAAATTCGATCAGTACTTTTAGCGTCTGCTTTGTATTAGCGAAATATTGGCTAAGTTGCTGCACGTTGACCGATGAATCCACACAACAGTAAAAGTCGACATCAAATTCACTGATCAGCTGTTCAACGATCGCCATGTTGGTTTTACCCACCAATTGGTTGGCCATGATGATTCGTTTTGCACCCGCCATAGCGGCAACTTCTGCCTGTGCAGGCGTTGCTACTGTAATACCCCAAGCGCCATTTTCTAGCTGCTGGCGGAAAAAAGCAGGGGTCATTGAGGTTTTGCCATGTGGCGACAATTTAACCTGATGATGATCGGCGAATGATTGCATCCAATTCAGATTATTGGTCAACGCTGATTGCTTGATAATTGCTACCGGAAGCGAAATGTCTTCATCGACCAGTCGATAAACGCCGTTCTCAGTTTGTGATACTGCTCTCCCTTTTTGGCCTCTTTCAGTCAAGACGAAACAATCTTTTTGATACTTTATAACATCTTTTTGTGCAGGGTTATGTTTCATTGCTGATTCCTAACATGATTTAAGTGTTTGTTATTTAATGTTTAATTCTATCTCATGTTTGTTTTGTGATAGAAACTATCACACAAATTAAAATATTATGTGTGTTTTGTCACTGAAAATAATCGGCTGGATTTCTAATATAGCTCCATCAACAGAGTGGATTGAGAGAGTGAGAAATGTTGTTCGATACGATAATCAAAAATGTAGAGGTGTTCGATGGCACCGGCGAACAATCGTTTTGTGCCGATGTAGCAATCCGAGATGGAAAAATCGCCGAAATTGGCAAAATCGATCATGAAGATTGCAGCCAGTTGGTTGAGGGAGCAGGCTTAGCATTGGCTCCTGGATTCATCGATGTACACACACACGACGATACCAATGTTATTCGTTACCCAGACTGCCTACCAAAGATCAGCCAAGGTGTGACAACCGTGATTGTTGGTAACTGCGGTATCAGTGCATCACCTACAGTTTTGGCCGGCGACCCACCAGACCCAATGAACCTTTTAGGCGCGCAGGTTGATTTCAAATACCCAACCTTTGCCGCGTATGCACAAGCAGTGGAGCAGGCGCAACCAGCGGTGAACGTAGCAGCGTTAGTTGGCCACACCACACTGCGTAACCAAGTGATGGACGACCTACAACGCACCGCAAGCGAAGAAGAAATTGCAGCAATGCAAAGCAACCTTGATTTAGCAATGGAGCAGGGCGCATTAGGCTTGAGTTCAGGTTTGGCTTACGCAAGCGCGAAACAAGCCAACGCTAATGAAGTGATGCAGTTAGCGAAAGTGCTGTCTAGTCATGGCGGTATCTATACCACGCATATGCGTACTGAATTCGAAGAGATCTTAAGCGCGATGGAAGAAGCGTTTGAGACCGGGCAATACGCGAAAGTACCCGTTGTTATCTCTCACCTTAAATGTGCAGGTGCAGGCAACTGGGGCAGAACTGTTGAAGTGCTTGATTTGATGGACAAGGTTTCAGAGCACCAAGATGTGTCTTGCGACTGCTACCCATACTCAGCCAGCTCTTCGACATTAGATCTGAAACAGGTTACAGACGATTTCGACATCTTCATCACTTGGTCTAAAGCAAAGCCTGAACATGCAGGCAAAACGCTTAAGCAGATTGCTGATGAGATGAACCTACCACTGATGGACGCAGCAAAAGCGCTTCAACCAGCCGGTGCGGTTTACCACTGCATGGATGAGAACGACGTAAAGCGCGTATTGAAATACAAGCTGACCATGGTTGGTTCTGATGGTTTACCAAATGACCCGCATCCACACCCAAGGTTGTGGGGCACCTTCCCGAAAGTGTTGGGTCACTACTGCCGAGATGAAAAACTGTTCGCGCTGCCAGAAGCGATTCACAAAATGACCGGAATGTCTGCGAAGCGCTACAACCTCGCGGGAAGAGGTGAGATTCGCCAAGACGCATTTGCTGATTTAGTTTTATTTGATCCAAAGAGTATTAAAGACACAGCAACATTTGAAAATCCTATTTCAGTTGCTGAGGGAATAGAAAGTGTATTTGTAAATGGTGAGTTAACTTACCAAAAAGGAAAAGTAAAAAATAATCGTTCAGGCGTTTTTATTTACCGTAATTAGAATTTAATTATTTCATTAAATATACAGTAGTAATAAAACGACGAATTAATTTAAATATATTGGAAAAGAACCAATATTATCTATAAAGAAGTGGAGTTAAAAAATGACTATTAAACGTTACGGTGTTGAAGGCGGTACAGGTACAGGCGGACAACATTTACCATTTGCACGCGCAACTGAAGCGGGTGGTTTCCTATACGTTTCTGGCCAGACACCGATGACAGATGGTGAAGTGGTAGAGGGTGGCATTGTAGACCAGTCTCGCCTAGCGATCCAAAACTGTGTCGATATCATGACTGAAGCGGGCTACGCCCTAGAAGACGTAATGCACGTAAAGGTTGTGCTAACGGATTCTCGTTACTTCCAATCTTTTAATAAGGTATTCAAAGAGTTCTTTGGTGCTAACCCACCGGCTCGTATCTGCATGGTTTGCGACCTAGTTGTAGACGTGAAGGTTGAAGTAGATGTGACTTGCTACCGCGCTGATCGCGTTTAGTAATAACCTAATCACAATTACCTACTTAGAGAGTATTAGGGGTTAGTCTTCCCTGTTATTATCCTTTAATACTCTCACCCTACATTTATAAAAATTACTTTAATTAAAATAGATAGAATCAATAAAGTAATTATATGAAATATAAAAATGAATGAATCATAAATAAAGTTCAAGAATGAACTCAATATTTCACTGAGAGGTGTCAAATGAACAGCACACTTTTTCTTACAGGCTTCGGCGTGTACGTATGTTTTTTAATTTGGTTAGGCTGGTTTGTCTCGCGTAATCAAAAATCTGGCGAAGATTTCTTATTAGGCGGCCGTGGCCTGCCACTGTTTTTAGTACTTGGTACAACTGTTGCGACTATGGTCGGCACGGGTTCAAGTATGGGCGCGGTTGGCTTCGGCTACGCAAATGGTTGGGCGGGTGCTCTGTACGGAATAGGCGGTGCTGTAGGCATCCTATTGCTTGCACTTTGGTTTGCTCCGGTTCGTAAACTGAACTTCATGACCATGAGTGAAGAGCTGGCTTATTACGTTGGCGCTAACCGAATCGTAAAAAACGTGGTTGGCCTACTTATCTTTATCGCGTCAATCGGTTGGTTAGGTGCGCACATTCTAGGTGGCGGCATGTACCTAGCGTGGATTGCAGACATCGACCTTAACCTTGCGAAAATTATTATTGCTGCAGCTTTCACTATCTACGTTGTTATCGGTGGTTAAACAGCAGTTGTATGGACCGATACGATTCAAGCAATCATCCTTTTTGCTGGCTTCATCCTAATGGCGGTAATGTCTGTTGATCACATTGGTGGCATGGATAACCTTTACGCTGCGATGGACCCTGCTGCTACAAGCTTTTTAGCAATCGATAAACTGGGCATTCTGCCTGCTGTTTCTCTGGCTGTGGTTATCGGTGTGGGCGTACTTGCAACACCTTCATTCCGTCAGCGTATCTACTCTGGTAAAGATGTTTCAACTATCCGTCGCTCATTTGTCGCTTCTGGTGTGTTGTACCTTTTCTTCTCTATTATTCCAGCAATCATTGGTATGGCTGCGCACGCAATCGACCCATCATTGGATAACCCGAACTACTCGTTCCCATACGTAGCTGCAACGGTTCTTCCAGTTGGCGTAGGCATGATTGTTCTTATCGCAGGTCTATCAGCAACCATGTCGAGTGCAAGCTCAGATGCGATTGCCGGTGTATCTATCCTACTGCGTGACGTGTACGTGATGTTCACAGGCCGCGTACCAAACAAAGAATCAATGTTGAACTACTCTCGTCTAGCTTTGGTTGTGGTGATTGGCTTCGCACTACTGTTCGCACTGACGTCAAACGACATCATTGGCTACATCACTAAGATGATTTCAACGGTTATGTCGGGCATGTTTGTGTGCGGTATGTTGGGTAAATTCTGGAAACGCTACAACTGGCAAGGTGCGCTTGCAACACTAGCGGGTGCTTCTGTAGCTTCATTCGTAGTAATGTTAAACGCTGACTACACAGCCTTCTGGGGCAACCCAGTTATCCCGTCATGTCTGTTTGCTCTAACGGCAGGTGTGGTTGTGAGCCTAGTGACTCCGGCTAACCAAGTAACACCTGAAATGGCAAAAGCGATTCTTGATGACGAGCGTGCTCTGATGGAGATGGAAATGTCTGAGACTGGCGTACTTGAAGAAGAAGCGGCACCTCAACGTCCTGCAAATCAAACAAGCTAAACCTAGTCTCCACAACTGGTTTGCTTAATTCAGGTCCTGCTTAGTGGCAGGGCCTTCTCCCACATATATCTCTCTATTTTAGGATCGGCTATGCCTGCATCTTCTCATTTCAATATTGCTTTCTTCGGCGAATGTATGGTCGAAATAAGCGGCTCTCCATTAACCAAAAAATTTGGCGGTGACACGCTCAATACCGCGCTTTACCTTTCTCGCTTAACCCAACATCAAAACCTGTCTGTTCATTACGCGACTGGTTTGGGTAGCGATGAACTGTCTCAAAACATGATTGATAGTTGGCAGCTAGAAGGCATTCAAACCAATTTCGTTGAACGTATTCCAAACAAGTTGCCCGGTTTGTACATGGTAGAAACGGACGAGCGACATTTCCACTATTGGCGCAATGACGCGGCAGTAAAATCTTACTTTCAAACTGACGACCTGAATAAGCTTTAAATCGCGCTGACAGAGAAACAAGTCGACGCGGTTTACATCAGCGGTATCAGTATCGCGATTTTAGATGACACCTCACGTGAACGTCTGTTGAAAGCCATTGGTGTGTTCTCAAATCAAGGCGGAAAGCTGATTTTTGATAACAACTATCGCCCGCAACTTTGGACGACTGAACAAGCTCAGCATTGGTACGCCAAGTTACTACCATTGGTCGACATTGCACTGATTACCGAAGACGACGACCTGCTGGTTTGGGGCAATGGCGAGAGCGTCCAACAACGCTGCCTTCGCTTAGGCTGCCAAGAGATCGTCATCAAACGTGGCTGTGAGCCATGCAAGATTGTTCAAGTTGAACAAGGCGATGTTGTTGAGAGTTATGTATCCGCGACTCGTGTTTCTAACGTGGTCGACACCTGCGCAGCAGGTGACTCCTTCGCTGCGGGTTATCTGGCGGCGCGTCTTACTGGCGAGAGCGCCACCGACGCAGCCGAATTTGGCCACCAACTGGCTTCCATCGTTATTCAATACTCTGGCGCAATAATCCCTATGAGCGCTATGAGCCAACTGATTAAAAAATAAAAAGCGGAACTATTATGTCTCAAGAAATGATCAACACACTTAAGCAGTTCAAAGTTATCCCTGTTATCCAAATCAACAAGGTGGAACATGCGATTCCACTAGCAAAAGTGTTGGTAGAAAACGGCCTGCCAGTAGCAGAAGTGACGTTCCGTACCGAAGCGGCAGCGGATTCGATTCGTGCGATGCGTGATGCCTACCCAGAGATGTGTATCGGTGCTGGTACAGTATTAACGCCAGCGCAGATCGACCTTGCGAAAGAGGCGGGCAGCGAATTCATCGTAGCACCGGGCCTGAATCCAAACACCGTAAAACGCTGCCAAGAGATCGGCATGCCAATCGTTCCGGGCGTAAACAACCCAAGCCAAGTAGAGCAAGCGCTAGAGCTTGGTCTTAACTTCTTGAAGTTCTTCCCTGCAGAAGCGTCTGGCGGCATCAACATGGTGAAATCTTTACTCGCACCTTACGTTGATGTGTCGCTAATGCCTACTGGTGGTATCGGCAAACACAACGTTAATGACTATCTAGCTGTGGATCGCGTGGTGTGCTGTGGCGGTACTTGGATGGTATCTCCGAAGATGATCGAGAACGAACAGTGGGACGAGATCGCGGAGTTAGTCCGAGAAGCGGTCGCTCTTGTGAACTAACGAGAAGCGTTTGGAATAAAGATAAGTGTTTTAAATAAAGATAAACAACAGCAGTGGTTGATGGTTCTGTTTTGTGAATTGCCTCCGATAAACAAAACAGAACGCCCGTTATATAGGAAAACTAATAATGAAAAAAACTATATTGTCTCTATTGATTTCAAGTTCAGTAGTGTCCCCAATGGCGTTAGCAATGGCTCCGAATACCGATCTAAATTTAATGCCGTATCCACAAACAGTCGAGCTGCAAGCTGGGCAAGTTAAGGTCGACGGTAACTTCAAGGTTTACATCAAAGGCTTTAACTCTGATCGCGTTGAATACACCGCGAAACGCTTTATCGATCGCCTAGAGCGCCAAACTGGCGTGCCGATTCTAAACTGGCAGGTTGATAGCGCAGACGAAGCGAACCTGATCATTGATATCGACGCGGCGCCAAAGTCTGAAGTACAGAACATCGACTCTGTAGAGTCTTACAAAATTACGACTCAGGGTGAGCAAATCACGCTGAGCGCACCAAGCCCATATGGCGCTATTCACGGCATCGAAACCCTTTTACAGCTCGTTGAAACCACAGCAACTGGCTACCATATTCCTGCCGTAACCATTGTTGATGAGCCCCGCTTTCGTTGGCGTGGAGTCTCTTACGATACCTCGCGTCACTTCATTGAATTTGATGTGTTGATTCGTCAGCTAGATGCGATGGCTTCTGCGAAAATGAACGTGTTCCATTGGCACTTCTGGGACGATCAAGGTATCCGCATTCAAACGGAATCTTGGCCGCGTCTATGGTCAGAAACCACTGATGGTGATTACTACACCAAAGACCAAGTTCGTTACTTAGTTGAGTACGCTCGTAATCTTGGTATTCGTGTTATTCCAGAAGTTTCACTGCCGGGACACTCTTCTGCTGTGGCGCACGCTTACCCACGCTTGATGTCGGGTGGTGAAGGTCAAAGCTACGAACAAGAACGTGGCTGGGGTGTATTTGAGCCATTGATGGACCCACTTAACCCAGAGCTCTATGAAATGCTGGGCGACGTGTTTGATGAAGTGACAGAACTGTTCCCAGACGAGTACTTCCACATTGGTGGCGATGAGCCGAACTATGCGCAATGGAAAAACAGCGAAAAGCACCAACAGTTCATTGAAGAGAACAATATCGATGGCGAGCGTGGTCTGCAGTCTTACCTCAATGTAAAAGTTGAGAAGATGCTGGAAGAGCGTGGTAAGAAGATGACTGGTTGGGATGAGATTTGGCATAAAGATCTGCCGACTTCGATCGTGATTCAAAGCTGGCAAGGGCACGACAGTATTGGTCGTGCGGCGAAAGAGGGCTACCCAGGTATTCTTTCTACGGGTTATTACCTAGACCAGCCTCAGCCGACTAGCTACCACTATCGCAATGACCCAATGCCAAGTGGCATCACGGTTGACGATAAGCTGCACAGTGGCGAAAAGTTCGTGACGTATCAATGGCAGAAGCCACGTTCAAAAGGCGGCCCACGTAAGGGAACACTGACCATCATTGAAGCGAAAGACGGCACTTTCCGCGCATTCAGTGATTACAACGGCAAGTCTCGTGAAGAGATTTACATCCTTGATTATGTCCCAGGTAAAACCTTTGTTGGTCACTTCGATAACTTCATGTCGTACACCGAGTTCAACCTAAACTTGAATCAAAAGGGTTTTGCCGAAGGCAGTTACCAATTGGTCGGTAATGTGCGTTGGCCAACCACAGGTGAAGTGATTGCGAGCAGTGATGTTGAAGGCAGCGTGATTCCTGAACCAAATGGTGGTTACCCAGCGGAATTAACGGATAAAGAAAAAGAGCTTATCTTGGGCGGTGAGATCACCATGTGGCTAGAGAACAAAGACAGCCTCACGGTAGAAAACTACCTATGGCCGCGCAGCTATGCGATTGCAGAGCGTTTCTGGTCTGATGCAGAACTGACAGATGAGCGCAGCATGTACAAGCGCATGAAGGTGATGGATACATGGTCTGAAGTATCGGTAGGCCTACGCCATCATGCGGATGCCGACATGTTGCTAAAACGCATCGCCAAAGGCCAAGATATTCACGACCTGCGCGTGCTAGCAAAATACACTGAGCCAGCACAGTACTATGCACGTAACTGGGAGAAGTGGAACTCTACGGAACCTAAGGGCACTTTATACAGCCAATACGAGCGCTTAAACCGCTTCGTTGATGCGCTGCCTGTGGAAAGCTACGCCGTGTATGAGATGCAAGACTTGGTCAATGAAGTGGCGACTGGCAATCAACAAGCGCTTGAGCAACTTGCAGGGCATTATCAGCAAGCTAAATCGGCTGCATTAGCGGCTGAGACTGTCTTTGCTGGTAACGTATCTTCGGTCGATACCGTGGTGGTTGCAGAGAAAACCGTTGAAGTCGCAGACTTGGCGTTAACCTTGATTGCTAAAGCACAAGCAGGCGAGAAAGTAAGAGCAGCAGACGTGAATGCCTATCAAGCGATACTGTCTGATTCGGCGAAAATCTACGACGAATCGATTATCGCGATTGTTCGCCCGACAGAGCTTTTGTTGAAGCAGTTGGCTGAGTAAGTCGTTAACGGATTAGTGAATAAGTCACACGCCAATAAGTGAATCAAAATCGCCCTCTGTGGGCGGTTTTTTAGTTCTAGCGCTTCAATAGAATGTGGAGTTCAAGGTCTGTGTAAGTAACTACTCACTATCGCTATTGTTTAGTGTTAACGTAAATGTCATGCCTTGGTCTGAATTGTTCTTCGCTATTAATGTGCCTTGCATATCGCGCACGTTGTTCGCTGTGATAGCCAACCCGAGCCCCAAGCCTTCGCCCATCTTTTTGTTGGTATGAAATGGTTCGAAAATGGTTTCGAGTTGATCTTCAGACACACCACAACCGTTATCTTGAACCTTGATGATCACGCGTTGTTGCTCGGTATGAGCGCTGATCACAATGGTTGCTGGTTTCTGATTCTGCGTGGCATCGACAGCGTTTCTAAGCAGGTTACCAAGCACTTGACGAAGTCGCGCCTCTTCTCCCATTACCATCGAAATATTGGAAGCGACACGCACACGAATATCGACGCTGTCTAGCTCGGTTTGATGAATACGCAGGGTTTCTTGCAGTGCGTCTGTTAGGGAAACAGGATAAGGTTTCTCAAGCCTTTGAAAGGCGAACGACTTCAGCTGGCTAGTCATGTTAGCCATTCGGTCGATTAGGCTCATCACCAGATCCATGTTCGCTTTCAGCATCTTAGTCTCGCCTCTTTCCATCAGCAACTGGTTACTCGAAAGTAGGGTTTTTAGGCCAGTAAGCGGCTGATTGAGTTCATGAGTAATCGCACTCGACATCCGCCCTAGTGCAGCCAGTTTGCTAGATTCGACAAGTTCTTGCTGCGCATCTTTTAGATCTTGAGTTCGCTCTTCGACCCGCAGTTGTAGCGTTTTATTGGCGTTTTGCACCGCAATTTCGGCTTTCTTACGTTTGCTGATATCGATTACGGTACACAGGTAGTAAGTCGTCGCATGCCAAGGAAAGGCGCTAATAGAGAATAAAACAGGGAAGTAGCTGCCATCGCTGCGTCTTGCCATGGTTTCGACGCTAGTTATCTCGGCCAGCTCTTGATGCTGCTCTAAGTTTTTGAGCAGTTGCAAGGTGGTTGAATTCGGGTTACCTGCCTCAAATAACTGCCACGCCTTGATGTTATTGATCATTGAATCAGATAGTGAAAAGTAGTTCTTCGCCATCAGGTTGATATCGTGAATGTGTCCGTGTTTATCGATCAGTATTAACCCAACATGGGTTTTATTGATCATCCCAGACAGTCGTTTCTCAGACTCTTCGATAAGCTTTTGGATTCTCAGATTGCTGAGCTTTTTCTGGCGTCTTTGGTAAAGAATAACCAACAGTAACAGAATGAAAAGACAGCCAACCGCCACACTCCAGCTGATCCAGTTCGTGGTCTGGTTGAGGCTGGTTAATGGCGTTAGGTAGGTTAAACGCCAATTCAGATCGTCTAACTTGATGGACTGAATTAGGTAATCTTTATCTTGCAATCGCCACACGCGAATATGGGTTTGGTCATACAGCTCACGTTTTGTCGCTGTGGGCTGAGAATTGAAGGTGTCATTGAACCAATCGGCACTCAACCTGTTGTCACTGGAGAGAAAGAACTGATCGCGAGGGTTCTGAAACAGTATCGCCTCACCATCGGCAAACCATTGATCGGTTAACAATGACAAATCGATTTGCACCGCGACAATGCCAACCACATCAGAGGCTCGATATACGGGTGCCGCTATGAAGTAATCGGGTGTCACGCCTTTGTTTTTTGTCACCACTGAAATCGCACCACCTTGTTGGTGGATCTTCGAAACAATTGTACTGGCGTTCTTATTGCTCAGTTTGCTTCTTTCAACACTCGATACCAACAAGTCCCCTTCGCCAGAAAGCAGATACCAGCCCTTGGTGTTGGCGGCTTTATCCAATTGAATCAGCTGCTTCTTAATGCGTTTTTCTAGGCGGGCTTCACCATCAATGAAGCGCACACTGGTTTCATCATTGGTTACTAGGTAGGGCAGATAATAGAAACGCTTAAGGGTTCGCCTTGCTTCGGCAATGTAGCCAAGGAAGCGCTGTTCGGCATAGCGTTGGGCTTGTTCAAGCTTCCACTGGCTGATGCCATTCTTGGTGGTGACCTGCACCAAACCAATCAATAAACAGGTACACAGGAATAACCAATATCGATTGTTATTCATCATTTCTGATCAAATCCCTTTAAAATTAGTGGCTTGCCTCTTTGAGCTAGTGGTTTGACAAGGTTTTATGTTTGCTTTTTAAGCGAATGGAGAGTGAGACAAATCGAAGCTAACAAACATTATTAAACTGTTAAAGGAGTGTTATTCAAAGTGGGAGCTAGCTCCTTTTCGTCTGAGGTTTTTTTACATACCGTGGACGATATTAATCAGATGTAGAGTGGCGGAACCAAACTATGCAGCGTATTGCTTTAATTGAAGATGACGCGATTGTGCGTCAAGCAACCAGCCAATGGTTGCAGCTGGCGGGCTTCGATGTCACCGCATTTGAAGTAGGACAAGATGCGTTAAACGCCGTAGAGCAGGGTGATTTTCAAACCATTATCACCGATGTTCGTTTACCTGATATTGATGGTGTTGATCTGCTAGGGCGTTTCAAAGGTCTTGTGCCAGATGTGCCTGTTATTTTGATTACTGGGCATGGTGATGTCGATATGGCGGTGAAAGCCTTACAGCAAGGTGCCTATGACTTCATTGAGAAGCCATTCGACCCAGAGCGTCTGTCTCAAACGGTATCGGAAGCGGTAGATAAACATCAAAGTGGCCAAGACAGAAACAGTCGTCAGAACTATCTGGATAACCTTAAGGGCATTGAACAGGTGCTGATCGGTCGCAGTAAAGTGATGTGTGAACTGCGCGAGCAAATCCAGAAAGTCGCTTCCATAGACACCAACGTGATCATCTATGGTGAAACGGGTTGTGGTAAAGAGCTGGTCGCCTCTTGCTTACATGAATTCAGCCAACGTAAAACCCATCCGTTTGTTCCGCTCAACTGTGGCGCAATCCCAGAAAATCTCTTTGAAAGCGAGCTGTTTGGACACGAAGCCGGAGCGTTTACTGGTGCGGCCAAACGACGCATTGGTAAGCTGGAATTTGCCGACAAAGGCACAGTGTTCCTTGATGAAATAGAGAGTATGCCGCTGTCGATGCAGGTAAAAGTGCTGCGCACCTTGCAAGATAATGTCGTCGAACGCGTGGGGGGGAATCAGCAACAACATGTTGATCTACGAGTGGTCTCTGCCTCGAAAAGCGATCTACTGAATCACCCCGACTTTCGCCAAGATCTATTCTATCGTTTGAATGTTGCCCAGCTGCATTTGCCTCCACTCAGTGAGCGTGAAGAAGATGCCTTACTTTTGTTTGAACACTTCACCCAAGAAGCCAATTCCGAAACACGTATAGCCAGTGAGGCTGATCGCTATGCACTGCTCTCGTATGCGTGGCCGGGCAATGTGCGTGAACTGCGTAATGTTGCGATTCGTTTTGCATTGGATGAAAGCTTGACCGTTGGGGATATTTTGGCGTGTCGTCCCAATTCTGTCACAGAGTCCACAACGGCGGGCATCCCTTTGGCGGTTCAAGTACAGAGCTTTGAAAGGAAAGTGATTCATGATGCCTTAGTTCGTTATAAAGGGCGTATCAATGACGTGATGCAAGATTTGGATTTACCTCGTCGAACATTGAACCAAAAGATGGTGCGTTATGGGTTAAATCGAAGTGACTATGTTGACCCTTAGAGAGCGGCTTCATCGCAGTGCTTGTTGATTTTTAATGAGCAATAAATGGCTCATTGCATATTTATCAATTTACATACATTGATCACACAACTGCAACATGGTGTGACTTGCTTCCCGATCTACAGGTGTTAATTCCGGTAGCCGATAAGCCAAAAATGGCTTACTTAATAACAGGGGAATAAGCAAAAAACGGCTTATTTTGAATAGGTTTTAAAATAAAAGTAAATTAAAACAAATAGTTAAAAACTGGCATTACGCTTGCTATCTATTGTTGTTAACAAAAATATAACGTGAATAACCCTACATGGAGAGTAACAATGAAATACAACAAGCTGGTTAAAACTTTAGCGCTAGCAATGGCTTCTCTTGGCCTTATCAGTAATGCGTCAGCTGAAGAAGATCGCAGCTATATTTTAGCGACGGCTTCAACGGGTGGTACCTATTATCCAGTGGGTGTGGCCTTAGCGACATTGAGTAAAGTTAAGCTTGCGCCTAAGCAGCATTTTTCTTTAGCGGCTATCAGCTCTGCGGGCTCGGGTGAGAACGTAAAGTTGTTGAACGAGAACGAAGCTCAGTTCGCAATTCTACAAGGTTTGTATGGTGCTTGGGCTTGGCAGGGTTTGGGGCCATATGAGAAATCTGGCAGACAAACTCAACTGCGTTCAGTTTCCATGTTATGGCAAAATGTAGAACACTTTATTGTGCGTTCAGATCTAGCAAAAACAGGTACGGTAAGCGATCTAGAGAACCTAAACGGTAAGAAATTCTCTATCGGTAAGAAGAACTCAGGCACTGAGAATTCAGGACGCCAGATCATGCAGGGCCTATCGGTTAACCCAGAACAATTTAAACTCGCCTTTATGGGTTACGGTGGCAGTGCTAGTGCACTACAAAACGGCACGATTGATGGCATGAATACGCCTGCTGGTGTGCCTGTTGGTGCGGTAACACAAGCCTTTGCTGCCTTGGGTGAAGATATTCAAATCCTGTCGTTTACCGATGCGCAGATCAAACAAGCGAATGGCGATTACAATATCTGGACCAAGTACGAGATCCCAGCAAACACTTATCCAGGTGTCGACAAACCAATTACTACGATTGCCCAACCTAACTTCCTAGCAGTTCGCGAAGACATTTCTGAAGACGATGTGTATCAACTGACCAAAGCTATCTATGAAAACCTACCTTTCCTACAAGGTATCCATAAAGCAACCAAAGCAATGGCACTTGAGAAAGGGATCGCAGGTCTGCCTGTTCCTCTTCACCCAGGCGCTGCACGTTATTATCGAGAGATGGGCATCGAGATCCCTTCTGAGTTGATCGTTAACTAGCTTATCTTTTGTCAGGTAACTATTGGTTCGTGAGCTAATGATTTGTCGCGAACTAGCTGTTTGTCATCAACTAACCCCTTCGTGACTTAATTGCTTGGTGCACGTTCGCTCAAGAATGTGTTCGTGCACCTCCTCACTTTATGGATTTTCTCTTCGTGTTTGCTGCGGAGAGCAGGAGTTTTCTATGAGCGATTCGCTGCAGCAGGAACTGAAAAAATTTGAACTGCCGACCCGAACGGATTTTCCGTGGGTGGGCAAAGCAATAACGACAATGGGAGTGCTCCTCTCGTTGTTACACATTTGGTTTAACACCTTATCTACCTTGCCTGAGCTTTGGATCTCGGCGACCCACTTCGCTGGCTTTGCGGTCATTTGTGCACTCTGGTATCCCGCTCATATCTCGCTGAAAAATAGCAAGATAGCGCTGGCTGTCGACATCGGAATTGCCTTGGCGGCTCTGGCTTGTCTTATCTATATCCCCTTCGCAGAAGACGCCCTTTATGACCGAGGCGTAAAATTTATCGCCAGTGATTGGTTTTTCTCTATCTTGGCGATTGCCATCGTCATCGAGCTGATTAGACGCACTATGGGCTGGTTCATTCCAGTGCTTATCTTAGTGTGTTTAAGCTATGTAGTGCTTTGGGGACAATGGACCAGCGGTATTTTTCATTTTCCGGGTTTAAGCCTTGAGACGTTACTTTATCGAAGCTTTTATTCATCAGAAGGGATGTTTGGTTCGATCTCAAGAATCAGTTGGACCTTCGTGTTCATGTTCATCCTGTTTGGCGCATTTTTAGTTCGATCTGGTGTCGGCGACTACATTATTGATGTATCCCGTGCCGCGGCGGGCAAAGTGATTGGTGGCCCTGGTTTCATTGCCGTTATTGGCTCCGGCTTGATGGGCTCAGTCTCCGGGTCGAGCGTAGCAAACACAGTATCGACGGGCGTGATCAGTATTCCCTTGATGCAAAAGGCAGGTTTCCCTTCGCGCTTCGCGGCAGGTGTTGAAGCGGCTGCATCTACTGGCGGGCAGCTGATGCCACCTGTGATGGGTGCGGGCGCGTTCATCATGGCCTCTTACACGCAAATTCCTTATGTCGATATTATTGCGGTTTCCTTCGTTCCTGCGCTTATCTACTTTTTGTCTGTGGCATTCTTCGTGCGCATCGAAGCAAAACGCAGTGGTGTGCAAAAGGTGACTTCTGGCTGTGAACCTCTATTGAAAGTATTGCTGTCGGGTTGGCACAACCTGATCCCATTAGCGGTGTTAGTGACTCTGTTGGTGAAGGGCTTTACGCCGACTTACGCTGCGGGCATCTCGATTCTGTCTGTCGTGGTGGCTTCATGGTTCTCTAAAAATCACAAAATGGGTCCAAAGGCGATCATCGAAGCGCTTTCTCAAGGCGCAAAAAACATGGCGACCACGGCTGTGTTGCTAGTGGGCATTGGTCTGGTGATCAACGTGATCAGCACGACTGGTATTGGTAACACCTTCTCGTTGATGATCAACAGCTGGGCGAACGGCGATTTGTTGGTGATGATCGCCTTAATTGCACTGGCGTCTTTGATTCTGGGCATGGGGTTACCAGTAACCGCGGCTTATATCGTGTTGGGTACTCTGTCTGCACCAGCTTTGTATAAACTGATTGCTGAAAGTCAGTTGCTCGACCTGTTGGTTTCGGGACAGTTACCGGAACAGGCGAAAGCTATCTTCATGTTGGCTGCGCCAGATAAGCTTGATTTGCTGAACGCGCCAATGGCACTTGAAACAGCCAAAGAGATGATTGCGTTAGTCCCTGCTGATTTTGTGGAAACTCTGCTTGAACAGAGCCTTGGCTTAGAAGCGATCAGCCTTGCACTGCTTTCTGCCCACTTGATCATTTTCTGGCTATCGCAAGACAGCAACGTGACTCCGCCTGTTTGTTTAACTGCATTTGCGGCTGCAACCATTGCTAAAACACCCCCGATGAGAACGGGATTAATGGCATGGAAGATAGCCAAAGGCTTGTATTTAGTACCATTGTTGATTGCCTACACTAACTTGGTAAGTTGGGATGTGATCTCCGTGTTAGTCACGGGTGGCTTTGCTGTTATTGGTACTTACGCGTTTATCGCGGCGATTGAAGGTTATCTAGAGAGCGAAGTTAATATTATTACTAGAGTAGTGTTGGTTGCGGTAGGTATAGCTCTAGTATGGCCTGATGTTTCAGTCGTGATCCGTTTGGTATGTGTTGCCATTTTTGTTGGCATCTTTATCTACAGCGGTCGTAAATACGATGCTAATCAAGTGAAAATGGAATCAGAAAGTGAGGAAAAAAAGTTACCTCAAACCGGGTCTAACACTGTCGCGTCTTCCCTATAATTAAAAGGATTGAATGTAGGAATATTATGAACTCAATATACGACTATATTATCGTTGGTGGCGGCATTGTTGGCGTGTCTACGGCTTGGCAATTACAGCAAGCTCACCCTGATAAAAGTATCCTTTTAGTCGAGAAGGAACGTGGTTTCGCGCAGCACCAAACTGGCCATAATAGCGGGGTGATTCATGCTGGTGTTTACTACGCTCCGGGCAGTTTAAAGGCGGATTTTTGTAAACGCGGCGTAGAGCGCACCATCGCCTTTTGTAGCCAACACGATATCCCCGTCGAAAACTGCGGTAAGTTGTTGGTCGCGACCAATGAGCAAGAAGTGGAGCGAATGAATGCGCTCTATCAGCGTTGCCACGATAACGATATTGATGTTGATTTGTTGGATCAAGCTCAGCTCAAACTTGCCGAGCCAAATATCACGGGTTTGGGTGCGATTTATGTCAAAACCACCAGTATCGTCGACTACAAAAAAGTCACCGAAGTGATGGCTCAAGAGTTTGTTGAGGCGGGTGGTAAGCTTAGCCTTGGTACGGAAGTGATCATGGCCGATGAGCAAGAAGATGAAGTGCAGTTAACGTGCAAAGTAGATGGTCAGACTCTTCAACTGAACAGTCGATTCTTGATCACGTGTTCTGGCTTGATGGCCGATAGAATGACCAAGATGTTAGACATCGAAACCGACTTCCAAATCGTGCCTTATCGCGGTGAGTATTATCAGTTAGACGCTAAGCACAACCAAGTGGTGAATCATCTTATCTATCCGATCCCTGACCCAGAACTGCCTTTCTTGGGCGTGCATTTAACACGCATGATTGATGGCTCCGTAACAGTAGGGCCAAATGCAGTTCAAGGCTGGAAGCGAGAAGGTTATGGCAAGCTTAACTTTAGCTTCAAGGACACTTGGCAGATGCTGAGCTTTGTGGGTTTTTGGAAAGTGACTGCGAATCACTTGAAAACGGGTTTGGTCGAGTTTAAGAACTCGTGGTGGAAACCGGGATATCTAAAGCTAGTGAACAAATACTGCCCGAGTATTACGGTTGATGATTTTAAGCCTTATCCTGCTGGGATTCGTGCTCAAGCGGTACTGAAGGATGGCACCTTGGTCCATGATTTCCTGTTTGCCGAAAGCCCAAGAAGCTTACATGTATGTAACGCGCCATCACCGGCTGCGACCTCTGCAATGCCGATTGGTGAGTACATCTGTGGCAAGGTAATGAAAAAGACGGCTTGATGATAACTAAAGGTTATTAAGTTGAGATGCTCTCCGAAGACAATAAAAAATCCGCAAGCTCCAATCTATTTATGATCGTGGGCTTGCGGATTTTTAGTTTTAGCCGTGTTTGCTAGGTTTAATTGTTAGTCAATAACCAACCTTACAGCCAATCCGGCACGAAGTTAGCGACGATGGTGACATCGTTAAAGTTACGGTAACCGCGCACCATGATGCTGAATTCACCCGCTGGCTTGTTCAATACACACTGTTCGTTGCTGATGTTCTGGTATGGGCGGCAGTCGTAGTTCGCTTTCGATACGGTGCCGTTGTGTTTCACATATAAGTCGGCATCGCCACTTCGAGGGCCGGTTAATGTTACCGTTAACTGACCTGCACTTTGAGTCGTAAATGTGAAGAACTGCTCTTCACCATATCCTGCAGTAAGTCCTTTAACAGGCACGCCATTTTGCAGCTCTTTAGGGCCTGCAACGGGTGAATCAAGGCTGGTTTCGACAAGGTAAGCAATGGCTAGTTTGGCGAACTTGGTCGCGTGTGTCGCCGTAGGATCGGAGTTCTCAAGCGTGTCGTGCTCAGTGTGAATACTTGGGTTGTAATCATTGAACATGCTTTCGAATGGCATGGCGGCTGGGTAGCCAACATTGTGCCAAGAGGCGTGATCAGAACAGGCATAACCACAATCATCAAAGCCGTAACTGATGTCGCTAGCGTAAGTGTCGATCAGCTCGCTTAAGTAGGCGGTTAAGTTACTGTCGGTATAGTCTGTGATGAAGGTGATATCGTGCGCCGAACCGTTGTAGTTGGTCATGTCTAATTGCAGTACCGATACAACGTTTGCTTGCTCATCTCTTAAAGCGTTGGCGACATCTTGTGAGCCGCGTAGCCCGACTTCTTCTGCAGCATAACCATAGAACTTAATGGTCTTGTCTGGCTGAATGCCACTGGCGATCATCAGGCGAAGCGACTCAGTTACGGTCGCAATACCAGACGCATCATCATCGGCTCCGGGTGAGATGGTGCCTTCGCTTGTCCAAGATCCAACGGTCGAATCAAGGTGCCCACCAACAACGACGATCTCTTCAGGATATTTAGCGCCAAGCAGTGTCACTTCAACGGATTTTTGCGGATATTCGGCATGCGTGATCTGGCGTGCAGACGCATAAGGCACATCTTTAATTTCCGTCTCCCAACGTTCTAAAAGCCAATCTGAAGCAGCGACACCAGTAGAAGTAGTATAAAAACGGTTGGTGAAGTTGGTTAGATTTTCGATGGTCGTGACCATGTTGTTCGGCTCGACCTGAGCGAGTAGGTCGTTCACCGTATCTTGATGGCTGATAACTGGCTTTTCGAAGTTGCTCATGGTCAGTGGCATCGCTGCGGCCTTGAGTGCGCTTGCTTTGTCTTCGTGCACCATGTAGCCACCACAACGGTGGGTTTCTTCGTGCATGTGGCTAGATAGTTTCGCCAGCTCTTTCTGGTTGATTTTCGCGACGATGGAATGCTTGTTTCCTGTCACGCCTGGGTAAACCGTTGCGCCATGTTGAGTCATAATATGTTGTGCGTCCGCATCGGTGGTGATCCAAACCTCTTCGTTCGCTGGTGGTGTGATACCTAGGGATGCGTAAGCCGCAGTACTGTTGATTAGGGTTAACGATCCCCCGAGCACAGCTAAAGCTAGCATGCTTTTTTGAATAGCCATTTGTCGTCCTTTTTATCGTGAGTATTGTTATGTTGATGGGTTCGATTTTTGTGTAATGCGTAGGTTTTTCATGTAGACGTTTCATTCGCTAAATAGCTCATTGCCAAATAGCGAAAAGGGCTCCTATAAGGAGCCCTGAATCTACTTTCGATTATTGAGTTTTAATGAAACGGTAATGCTTGGTTTCTGAACAGATATCGCTTGAGGTACACACTTGGTACTCCACATCCACTGTGCCGTTGTGACGGAACTTGTCGACGTATGAGTTGAAGTCTGTAGCACCAACATTCTTGCCATTACGCTTAATAACGAAGTAGTCATTGGTGTCGTAATCCCATGCCAGCTTAACGCGAGCTTTGCCATTCGGGTTTTTGTTACCAAACTTCAGTTTTAGTGGGAAGCCTTCTGCCGAATCACCTTCAATCGTGATCGATTTGCTTGTTGATGTTGCAACACCTGCATCGTCAGTCACGGTTAGAGTCACCAAGTAGTCGCCAGCTTCAGCGTAGGTATAATGAGTCACTTCACCGGTTTGCGTGCTGCCATCGCCTAGGTTCCATTGGTAAGAGACGATCTGGCCATCGCTGTCCGAACTTGTGCTACGCAGCTCTACTTCTTTGCCTACGACCGTGTGTTCGAAAGAAGAAACTGGCGGTACGTTAGCATTGCCTGATTCGTACGATGCTTTCAGATTTGCACCTGCGTAATCTGAGTAACCCAGAATGTTCACCGTGTAGCGACCAGCTGTTGGGTTTTCAATTACACATACTTCATCGGTTACGCTTTCACTCTTACAGATATTCTCTTGAGAGCTTGGCGCATAATCTAGACCAACATACATATCCGGATCACCAGTAGACACAGCAAGATCAATCGTTAGCTTGTCTTGGCCTTCTGGTACTTCGATATCGAAGTAAGTTTTTGAGCCTGTTTCACCAGCAACTGCGGCTTCAACACCGTTTTCAAGGCGTTGATATTCCGGTTCTGGTGGAAGTGGTGGTTCGCCACACGGTGATACACCCACTAAGTTAAACGCAGAAACAACATCATCGGCACTGTAGCCAAGGTCGGTTGCTGAGTTTTTCACGCCACAGGCGCCCTGCCAAAAGTCACTGTTTTCAGACCAGTAGATCTGGTTGGCTAGCACGAACAGTTCGAACGCTTTTTTGGTGTCCCAACCTTGTGTGGTTGCAAGATGGTAGAACGCCTTGTTGAACACGCCAGAGCTGTAGTGCACGTTTAAGCCATCGTAGTACTCGGATGCGTTGTTGATTGAAGAGCCATCGCGTGATGGATCGTCCATGTAACGCAGCGCACCTTCGCCTTTAAAGATATTGCGTCCGACCATCCAGTCGTTGGTGCCTTTCATATAGTATTCTGCGGCTTCACCGGCCATGTCAGAGAAGGCTTCGTTCATACCGCCCGATTGGTTTGCGTAGATCAAACCTGAGTTTTGCTCAGTGAAACCGTGGCTCACTTCATGGGCTGATACATCTAGGCTAACAAGCGGGTAAAAGAAGCTCTCCCCATCACCAAAGGTCATGGCTCTGCCGTCCCAAAATGCATTCTCGTAGTTTTCACCGTAGTGAACACGCATCATGAGCTTGAAGGAGAGTGGCGCTGTGTCGAACCAGTTTTTATACATATCGAACACGATGTTGCCAAAGTAATGGGCATCGTTGAGTGGTGAGAATGCGCCGTTCACGGCTTTATATTCGTTACGAGGACATTCATAGCTGTAAGTGGTGTCGCCGTCGGTCGCGCCATTAAGGTCAACGGTAACGACATTTTCAGACTCCATTACACACTCTGTGCCCACTTCTTGAACATCAAGGTAGTGGTAGTCGGTGCCGTATTCGTACATGCCGGTTTTTTCGTTGCCGCCAGGGCCAGTACCGATCTGAGCATGGGCAATACCTTCCCAGCGGTCGATGACTTTGCCTGTGTGCGCGTCTAGCATGGTGAACGGTCGAGTCGGCTGTTCACTGCCTTCTACTAGGTAAGAGACAACGTACACTAGTCGTGTTTTATCTACGCTTTGCTGTCCGATGCCTTGCTTCACAGAGCCTTGATAGATAAATAGCTGATGTTGAACGTTGTCTAGAGATTTGCTGGTTAAGCCTTGAGTCTTTAGATCTTTACTTGCGAGTTCAACCGCTTGAGCGCTGTTGATTGATGGCTTAACAAAAGATCGCTCTAAGGTCGTTGTTTTAAGGTAGCGACCTTGAACGGACTTAAGTGCGCCACCTTGGACACTTTGGGTGGCATTTAGGTAATGTCCCCATACCGGTGTTCCCCAGATGTTCTGCTGGATCTTAACTTTATAGATACCACGCTTTTTCAGGTTTACTTCTTTCACCATCTTGAAGCTAGAGGCGTTACTGACTCCTAACTGAGCGTTTAACCCAGAGAAGCTAGTAAAGTTGATCGGTTGATCGATTTGAAAGGATTCACTTGCATGCACTGACAAAGACATAGCACTGGCTATAGCAACGGCAACTAAACGTTTTCTTATTTTCATTGTTGTTTTCTCTTTCCATGTAAAATCCAAGAAAACGTAACAAATTAATCACAGCGAATTTACATCATTCGATCTGATTAATTAGTAGCATGGCAATGATCTCTTTTATTCATGAAACTTATATTTCTCGTATTTACAGATAGTTATCATTTCTGTTTATTTTTG
Source organism: Vibrio sp. 10N.222.54.A3 (assembly GCF_041474095.1). Taxonomy (NCBI): domain Bacteria; kingdom Pseudomonadati; phylum Pseudomonadota; class Gammaproteobacteria; order Vibrionales; family Vibrionaceae; genus Vibrio; species Vibrio sp. 10N.222.54.A3. Next base: position 22,046 of record NZ_JBFRTN010000006.1, on the reverse strand, counting down.
AACGCACCTATATGTTTATTTATAAAATCGTGACACTTTTATTAAGTGTTTATTTCTCTTGGAAATTAAGATTTTCGAGTAAATTGATCTGTGCCTCAATTAACGGATTCTGGGTTGATAGAAGGATCAACGATTTGAAAGTGTCACTTTAAACAGAAGGCCATTTAGCGAATTTAGGGGCAATTTTGATAAGAAATCGAAGACTTTTCGGCTTATTTTTCGAATTGTTAGTTAAAAGAGGGAAGGGGAATCGGGCACTTGTTTGGCACAGAGCACAAAATCTGCTGGATGAAAAAAGCCAGCGACGGGTCACTGGCTTAGATTAACTTAGTTTGTGCAGGCTACTGAATATAGGTAGGCAACTGCGACACTTAATTATGGTACGTGGCTAACGTCACTATAGCGAATTACTGCTTTTTACCGCCAACTTGTACGTAGTCGATACCGATAATACGGTTGATGATACCCAGAACAGAGCTCGTATCAGAGTTTGTTGAGCGAATCGTATCAACCGTTGCACCTTCAGGTACTAATTCCATTGCGCGGTCTTGAGTGTTACCTGGCACTTGGAAACCGACAATGTTGAAGCTCTCTGCGTGCGCTGTGTACACTTCTTCGTTGTGGCTAATACCAGAACAACCCGCTAGAGAAACAATGCCTAAAACAACTAATAACTTTTTCATACAAACACCTTAAGAAAGATTGGAATTTAGATTCAATAAGTTCATTGGGAGACAGCATCTCCCGACCGATGTTGAACATTATTCCAGAGGTGTTTTGTAGTTACTGTATGGGTTTGTCAGCGGAATCATTACATAGCTGAATGGATATGGTGAATACCGCCCCCTTTAAGGTTTGGCTCTGACCAACCTCTACGGTCGCGCTATGTTGAGCACAGATCTTTTCGACGATAGAAAGCCCTAAACCATGGCCGCTCTTGGCCTTGTTACGCGCTTTGTCGCCAACGTAAAAGGGTTCGAACAGGCGAGCTTGATGTTCTTGTGCCACGCCATCACCATCATCATGTACGGCAATCTGTAGTTGTTCTTGATGCACGCTGGCTTCAATTAACACTTGAGAGCGTGCGAATTTCATGGCGTTGCGTACGAGGTTATCTAGGGCGCGGTTCAGCAGTATCTCATCCGCAAGAATCTCGTATGGTTGCTCTGGCAGTGATAGGTTGATGTTGAGCTCTGTATCTTTGTTCCAACGCGTCATTGCGTGGCCAAGAAAGTCATTTATCTCGACAGGCTGCTGCAAATTTTCGAGGTCGCAGCTATCCAGCTTGGCGTAACACAATAGCTCGTCGACCATCTTCTCCATCTCTTCCGTATCTTCCACAATGCTTTCTACAGTCTCTTGCTGAGATTCGTTGAGCGGTGTGTCTTTAAGCATTTCAGCTTGCCATTGGATCCGGAATATCGGCGTGCGCAGTTCATGAGCGACCGCATTGGTGAGTGAACGATTGCTCTCAATTAACCGGTGAATGCGATCGGCCATTAGGTTAAAGGATTTGTTGAGTGAGCCAATTGCGATGCCACTTGAGGTCTCGGCTCGTGAAGAGAGATCCCCTTCTGCAAAGGCTAGCGTCGCCGATTCAAGCTTCTTAACTCGGCGGAAGATGATAAATAGGTGGCATAAGCCGTATAAGATAAAGCTTGCTAGGAAAAATAACCAAATGAGGTCATCTTCCAATTCTATTTTTTGCCTAACGAACGCTTCACTGTTGGGTAGGTAATGATAGGTATTGTCACTGCTTGCTAAGCGAAACCATAGATCACGTTCATCATCGTGGAAGATAAAGGTATTTGGGTTGGTACTGAAGAACTCTGAAACTGGGCTTGGTATTTCATCTTTTGGGTTGAACGTCACCAGTTTATTGCGAGTGGTTTCGACAAACTGGTTCATTGCTTGTTGAGCCGCTTCAAGCCCCTGATTTTTAGCGATGTTTTCTATGAGTTGCTGGTGGGCTGTCGCTTCATAATCTTGCAGAACATATTCGTAGTCGGTATTGAGCTGATAGACACAGATTTCGTAGGCGACAATGCCGCCCATAAAGCAAACTAACAGCCCTAATAGGGACTCCAAAAAGATACGTCGCATAATCGCTCTCTTTCATTACGCTCGTAGTGAGCGAAGTTAATGCCAGGCGGTGGAAACAAACAAGTAGCCTTTACCGCGAATGGTCTGAATTTTCTCTGCTGGTGTGTGGTCGTCGCCCAGTATCTTTCTTAGACGCACGACTTTGTTATCTATTGTGCGGTCTATTCCGTCGTACTCAATCCCGCGCAATGTTTGCGTCAAGTAGTCACGAGACAACGGAGTGTCTGGGTTGCTTGCCAATAACCAAAGTAGGTCAAATTCACTGTCAGTGAGTGATAAAACGGCACCTGAAAGTTCACACTTCTTATAGGTGTTTTTCAGAACGAGTTGATCAAACTGAAGGTTATCTGAGTCATCGACTGAAGCCGTATTGACGTCTTGGCGGCGTAATAGCGAACGAACTCTGGCCAGCAGAACTCGTGGTTTGATTGGCTTGGTGACATAATCATCAGCCCCTGTCTCTAAACCAGCGACGTGATCAAAGTCGTCATCGCTAGCGGTGAGCATCAAGATTTTACCTTTATAGTGCGTACGCGTCTGTCGGCAGATTGTAAGTCCATCAGTTACAGGAAGCATCAAATCCAGCAGTACGATGTCAGGTTGCTCCGTGAGGATGGTGTGTGCGGCATCACTGCCATCGTCCAACACCGTGACATCAAAATCTTGCGCGACGAAGTAGTCCTGCAACATTTTCTGAAGTTTCAAATCGTCTTCCACGATGATCATTTTAGGTTTTGTCATTCCATTATCAGCCTTGTCGTGCGTTTCACTTATTGAGATTAGGTGAGCGAGTCTTCGTCGTGATGAACCATTACGATTATACGCTATTGCATATAAGTTCAGATGCTTCGCCAAATACCTAAAGCGAATGATTAAACACTTTATAAGTTAGTTCAATGATGAATTGGCATTTATAGGAAAATAAAAAACATCGTTCAAATAGGCTCGACATTCTCATACATTTTCACGACAGATAAATTCATCGCTAAACAATAGAATTTTCTCATCAAACATTTTGGGAATAACTGTATGAACGACTATAGAAATGCATTACTGGCGTTACCTTTGATTCTGCTAGCGGGTTGTAACTCAAGCTCTAACTCAGGTAAAGCTGCCAACAAAGCGCAAGTAAAACCTCAAGCTGATTACGTATTTTCATCAGCGAAACTGGGTGAGTTGTATAAAGAGCGACAAGAGGTCCAAGAATCCATAAAACTTGATTACAACGGTGTGCAGTATGAAATCGTTCTGTTTGCGGAAGATATTAGTGATAAGCAAAAAGTGGTTAGGCTTGCGGATAGTTTAGGTCAGAGTGTGGATCTGTACCTCCCTGATGCAGGGGCTGACGATTGTGCGATTTACAGTGAGGGTAAGTTTTTTGATTCATTTGATTGTGGTGTTGCTCAACGTTCAATCGGCAATGACACCACGTTAATTAACACGACGACGAATATTCATAAACCCGTCGAGCTTGAGTATCACAATGAACTGGTTCAATACGTGACTAGCCTTGGGTCTACCATTCTGAGTAACACTAAAAGTGGGAACAAGGTAACGATAACCACCTCGTTTGCTTTCAACGCTTTTTACCGTGATGTGCTCAACGAGACTGGCGCTGTTGATCGCATTACTTCCACTCTAGGCGCATCAACCTATTCTCAGCTTTTTGATATCGTGAAATTGTATCAAGGCAGTGAGATGACGTTGAAGTTTACCAACCATATTGGTGGAAGTGCCGACGATGATATCAATATGTACACCGGTCGCATGATCCACAGTAACAACATGACGACGATCGTAACGCCTACGGGGTCGGTGTTCTCTGGCGGCACGGATCTTTTCGCTGCGGGTAACCCACGAGTTTTGCAACGAGCAGATACCACTAAAGCCATTGAGCTTAATAAGCAGGTTGGTGTGCACAGTTGGGCTGAGGATGATAAAACAGCCAAAGACTTCCCATACACGAACGAAAGCCATCGCAAGCAAGCGACCTACTTTAAAAAGGTAATGGGAGACAAAGGAATCGACTTCTATATCTTCACGTTGGATTCTGCTCCGGCTTCTGGCGAACACTGGGTGACTAAGGCTGAGTCAGATAAATACGACTTCATCACTCGCATTGAGTAGTTTAGGCTTGCAATAACATTAGAAACGACTGAGAAGGTTGGTGATGACGCTGTTGTCGCCAACCTTTTTTGTTCATTTTTTGATTCGTTACCTGTGTTGATTGTGGATTTCCTTGTCTTAAATTTCAGTATGAAAATTCCTTGATACTTCCTTTCCACTCCCTCCCCAAAAAGTTTCTACAAGGACTCTCACTGATTGATTCTTGAACTTTCTAAGCAAAAACATTTGACCAATAACTATCACACCTCAAATCTTTAATTGTTTTCGTTAGTGCTCTAAATGATATTTAAGCTGTTGTTCCATAGTGATTTTTGTTGTTTTGAATGCTGTATTGTTACGAGTTTGTTTTAAATAATCATTTGAACCCTAACTAAATTTCTGTCATTTTATATTTAACTGAACGTTCAATATAAAATAAAAGGACTGAGAAATGCCGAAGGTTGGGATGCCTGATATACGTAAACCACAGCTTGTTCAAGCCACCATGACGGTGATTGATCGAGTGGGTTTGCATGCCGCGAGTATTGCGTTGATCAGCAAAGAAGCGGGAGTCTCCACTGGCATTATTAATCACTATTTTGGTGGAAAGCATGGGCTGCTCGAAGAGACCATGCGTGAAATCCTTCGTCAACTTTCCAATACCATCACCACGTCACTAAAAGCACTTCCTGTTGATGCTCACCAACAGAGAATTAACGCGATCATCGATGGTAACTTCGAAGGTTACCAAGCTGAAAATAAGGTCGCGAAGGCGTGGTTGGCATTTTGGTCATATTCAATGCATGACGAGCAGCTGAAAAGACTGCAACGTGTGAATGAAAAACGTTTGATTTCACACTTACGTCTTGAGTTGAAAGGTATTTTGAATCATGAACAAGCGGATCTCGTTGCTCACGGGATTGCGTCTCTGATTGATGGTTTGTGGCTGAGAGGCACACTAAACCCAGATGGTATCGATGCTCAAAAGGCGCGAGCCATCATCAATGATTATCTAGATAAACAACTTACGTTCTACTCGTGTCACAGCAAATAGATCGCAGTGGTAGCGTTAGACCTTGAGCTAGACCTAGAGCAAGAGCTAGAACGACCACTATTCGCACCCAATACTCACATATAGACCAGTAGAGTCTAATAACAATAATTAAGTCAGAATCTCAAATGGAAATGAACTCGTTATACATCGATGGCGCAGCGGTTAAAGCAACCTCTGGTGAAACCTTTGATAGCATTAACCCTGCAAACGGTGAACCTATCGCGACGTTAGGCCAAGCATCTTCAGCGGATGTCGACAGTGCTATTGAATCTGCGAAGCGCGGATTTGCGGTATGGTCAGCAATGACCGCTGTGGAACGCAGCCGTATTCTTTTGAAGGCAGTGGAAATACTTAGAGCTCGAAATAATGACCTTGCAAACCTTGAGGTTGTTGATACGGGCAAGCCGCTGCAAGAAGCGATTGAAGTAGATGTGGCGTCTGGCGCTGATGTTATTGAATACTTTGCTGGCTTGGCTCCAACGCTACAAGGCGACCAACAACCGCTGAGTGAATCTCAGTTCTTCTACACTCGCCGCGAGCCGCTAGGCATTTGTGCGGGCATTGGCGCGTGGAACTACCCAATTCAAATCGCGATGTGGAAATCGGCTCCGGCATTGGCCGCGGGTAACGCGATGATTTTCAAACCTTCAGAAGAAACGCCGCTCACAGCTCTAAAGCTTGCAGAAATCTTTACTGAAGCTGGTCTTCCTGATGGCGTGTTCAACGTGGTTCAGGGCGATTACCGTGTTGGTCAAATGCTAACGGCGCACCCAGAGATCGCAAAAGTGTCGTTCACGGGCGAAACCGGTACCGGTAAAGCGGTAATGGCAGACAGCGCTAAGACGCTGAAATCAGTCACCATGGAACTTGGCGGCAAGTCACCGATGATCGTGTTTGATGATGCGAAATTGGATGATGCAGTTTCCGCTTCGATGGTTGCTAACTTCTACACCCAAGGCGAAGTGTGTACTAACGGTACCCGTGTTTATGTACACGAAAACATCTACAACGCATTCATCGACCAACTTAAAACACGCACTGAGAAGCTGATCATTGGTGATCCAATGGACATGGAGACTCAGATCGGCGCGTTGATTTCTAAAGAACACCTTTCAAAAGTCCTTGAAGCCATTGAGCTAGCTAAGCAGTCGGGCGCAACTCTGCTGACGGGCGGCTATCAAGTGACAGACAACGGCCTCGAAAACGGCAACTTTGTTATCCCAACCGTGTTTGTGGATTGCGAAGACAACATGCCTCACGTTCAACAAGAGATCTTCGGCCCTGTGATGTCAGTGTTGAAGTTTACGGACGAAGACGACGTGATTCGCCGCGCTAACGACACCAAATATGGCCTTGCGGCAGGTGTGTTCACGCAAAACCTTTCTCGTGCGCACCGTGTTATTCATCAAATGCAGGCAGGTATTTGTTGGGTGAACACATGGGGCGACTCACCGGCAGAAATGCCTGTTGGTGGTTACAAACTTTCAGGGGTTGGCCGCGAAAACGGGCCAGAGACTCTACTTCACTATACGCAGACTAAGAGCATTCTTATTGAACTTGGCGACTACGCCAGCCCTTATGCCTAACGCGTAACACTCAATTTTATGGGTTAGCTTAACAGAGCTAGCCCTACTGACTCATCTCAGGGAAATCAAAACATGGAACAACGCTACGATTATATTATCGTCGGCGCGGGTTCGGCCGGCTGTGTGTTAGCGGATAGGCTAACGGAAAGCGGTGAACATAGCGTTTTATTATTGGAAGCGGGCGGTACGGATAAGAGTATTTTTATCCAAATGCCGACTGCGCTTTCTTACCCGATGAATACTGAAAAGTACGCTTGGCAATTTGAGACCCAACAAGAACCGGGCCTTGATGGACGTGAACTGCATTGTCCACGCGGCAAGGTGTTGGGTGGCAGCTCATCGATCAACGGCATGGTTTATGTTCGTGGCCACGCTTGTGACTTTGACCAATGGGAAGAAGAGGGCGCAGCCGGTTGGAATTACCAAGCTTGCTTGCCTTACTTCCGCCGTGCTGAATCATGGAACAAAGGTGGTGACGAATATCGTGGCGACAATGGCCCAGTCGGCACTTGTAACGGCAACGATATGGCGCTTAACCCGCTTTACCAAGCGTTCATCGATGCAGGTAAAGACGCCGGTTACCCAGAAACACAAGATTACAACGGTTACCAGCAAGAAGGCTTCGGTACCATGCACATGACGGTAGACAAGGGTGTTAGAGCCTCAACCTCTAACGCTTATCTACGTCGTGCATTGAAGCGTTCAAACCTTACCTTGAAAAAAGGTATCGTGGCGCGTCGTTTCTTACTTGAAGCACTCGTCGTAAAAGACCAGTCATCAGATGGTCAATCAGGCTTGAAAGCGGTTGGTGTTGAGTTTGAAAAGTCAGGCAATACCCAGGTGGCTGTGGCGAGCAAAGAAGTGATCTCTTCTGCGGGTTCTATTGGCTCGGTTCAACTGCTGCAGCTTTCTGGTATCGGCCCGAAAGCCGTGCTTGAAAAGGCCGGCGTTGAAGTTAAACACGAACTAAGCGGTGTCGGTGAAAACCTTCAAGATCACCTAGAAGTGTACTTCCAATATCACTGCAACGAACCGATCACACTCAACAGCAAGCTTGGCTTGGTGAGCAAAGGCATGATTGGCGCGGAATGGATTCTGACTCGCAAAGGTCTGGGTGCTACTAACCACTTTGAATCGTGTGCGTTCATTCGCTCTCGTAAAGGATTGAAGTGGCCAAACATTCAATATCACTTCCTGCCAGCAGCGATGCGTTACGACGGACAAGCGGCCTTTGATGGTCACGGTTTCCAAGTACACGTTGGGCCTAATAAGCCAGAAAGTCGCGGTACGGTTGCGATCACTTCTGCTGATCCGCATGCCAAGCCAGAGATCATTTTCAACTACATCTCGACTGAGCAAGACCGCCAAGATTGGCGCGATTGTATTCGTCTAACGCGTGAGATTTTGTCTCAACCAGCAATGGATGCTTACCGAGGTGAAGAGATTCAGCCGGGTCTAAACATTACTTCTGATGAAGCGATTGATGAATGGGTTAAGCAGAACGTTGAAAGTGCATATCACCCTTCTTGTGGCTGCAAAATGGGTTCAGATAACGACCCAATGGCGGTGCTTGATGAAGAGTGTCGCGTTCGCGGTATCGACAGCTTACGTGTTGTCGACTCATCGGTTTTCCCAACCATTCCAAACGGCAATTTGAACGCCCCGACCATTATGGTTGCTGAGCGTGCTTCCGATTTGATTTTAGGTAAGCCGATGCTCAAAGAGCAGGGCGTTTCAGTGTGGATTGCACCTGAGTGGCAAGAGAAGCAAAGAATAAACAAACCAGTAAGAGAAGCGTAAGCCTCTGTTATTAGTTTAAAAAATAGAAAGTAGTTCAAAAATAGAAAAAGCAAAAAGTAACAACAAAAATTAGTCAAAAGTCAGAAGAACTGCTCTCTATCGGTGTTGATATCGAGCAGAAAAAGGAAAGATAAAAAGGAACCATTATGACGACTCTAAATATTCAGAACATGACCACGAAAACGTTAACAGCACTAGCCATCAGTTCATTTGCATTTGGTGCTAACGCTTCTATTGAACCACAGCAATGTGAAAACGTTCGCTTCGCTGATGTAGGCTGGACTGACATTACCGCAACAACCGCCGTTACTTCTGAACTATTAAAAGGCCTTGGTTACCAAACCAAAACCGACCTACTTTCAGTACCGGTGACTTACTCTTCAATGGCGAACGGCGATATTGATGTATTCCTAGGTAACTGGATGCCAACCATGGAAGGCGATATTGCTAAGTACCGTGAAGCGGGCACGGTTGAAACCGTTCGTGCCAACCTTGAAGGCGCAAAATACACGCTTGCTGTTCCTAAATACGTGTACGACTCTGGCGTGAAAAGCTTCGCCGACCTAGCAAAACATGCCGACAAATTTAAAGACCGCATCTACGGTATTGAGCCGGGTAACGATGGCAACCGCTTAATCCAATCAATGATTGATTCTGACGCGTTTGGCTTGAAAGATTTCAGCCTAGTGGAATCAAGTGAAGCGGGCATGGTATCGCAAGTATCTCGCGCTGCTCGTCGTAGCCAGTGGATCGTTTACCTTGGTTGGGCACCGCACCCAATGAACAGCAATGTTGAGATGGAATACCTATCAGGTGGTGACGACTTCTTCGGCCCTAACTACGGCGGAGCAAATGTTTACACCAATGTTCGTTCAAACTACGTGTCTGAGTGTGCAAACGTCGGTCAACTACTGCAAAACCTAGAGTTCACTCTAGAGATGGAAAACCAGTTGATGGAAGAGATTCTTAACCAAAAAGTGAAGCCAGAAAAAGCGGCGCAACAGTGGTTAAACGCTAACCCACAACAAGTTGAAGCTTGGTTAGACAACGTAAAAACGCATAAAGGTGAATCAGCGACGCAAGCGGTTACTGAATACCTAAAACAAGTTAAAGCTTAGTTTTACCTAGTTATCGATCTATTTATCAAAGCTCTATAAATAAAAAAGGTGGGCTTACCAATTGTTCGATTGGTTTGAAGTAGCCCACCCATAATAAAAGGCAATACTGTGAATTTTATTACGGAAAACAAAATCCCTGTTGGTCAATGGATGGAAGCGGGTGTTGATTGGTTAACGATCAATGCAGCAGGATTCTTTGACGCTATTTCGATTTTTTTAGAAACTATCATTATGTTTTTAGTCGATGTATTTAAGTGGATGCCGCCTGCACTGCCAATCGTGATGACTGCTGCGATTGCATGGTACTTACACCGTAAACCTTCGCTAGTGATCTTTGTGGTCGCAGCGCTGCTGACTATTCTTAACCTCGGCTATTGGCAAGAAATGCTGGAAACCTTTGTTCTCGTCTTTGCGGCGACAACGATTTCCGTATTAATTGGCGTACCGGTTGGCATCATGGCTGCTCACCGTCCTTGGCTCTATACAGTTTTGCGTCCAATCCTTGATTTGATGCAGACAGTCCCAACTTTCGTTTATCTGATTCCAACTCTGGTTCTATTCGGCTTGGGTATTGTTCCTGGCTTAATCTCGACCATTATTTTCGCGATAGCTGCACCGATTCGTTTAACCTACTTAGGGGTAACGAAAGTGCCTGAAGAGTTGATTGAAGCGGGTAAAGCGTTTGGTGCCAGCCGTCTGAAATTGCTGATGAAGGTCGAATTACCGGCGGCTTTACCAAGCATCATGGCGGGTGTAACCCAATGTATTATGTTGTCGCTTTCGATGGTGGTTATCGCCGCTCTTGTCGGTGCTGACGGACTTGGTAAACCTGTTGTTCGTGCATTGAATACAGTGAACATCTCACAAGGTTTTGAAGCCGGGTTGGCGATTGTATTAGTCGCTATCATTCTTGATCGCTTGTGCAAAACACCAAACCAGAAGGAAGCTTAATCATGTCTAACTCTCAGGAAAAAAAGACAATGGACGCGATTACCATTAAGAATCTCGATGTTGTGTTTGGTAATAAATCGAAACAAGCGCTTGAGCTACTCGACCAAGGTAAAACTCGCCAAGAGATCATTGATGAAACTGGTCAAGTGGTTGGCGTAGATAATGTGTCGCTGACGGTTGAAGAAGGCGAGATCTGTGTGTTGATGGGTTTGTCTGGTTCTGGTAAATCATCTTTGCTTCGCGCAGTTAACGGCCTGAATGAGATCAGCCGTGGCTCATTGGCGATCAAAGATGGAGACAAGCAGGTTGATTTAGGTGAACAGTGCGACGAAGCGACCTTGCGTCATCTTCGTACTCACCGCGTTTCTATGGTGTTCCAAAAATTTGCCCTAATGCCTTGGTTAAACGTGTTAGATAACGTGGCGTTTGGTCTAGAAATGCAAGGCGTAGCCAAAGATGTTCGTCGTGCTAAAGCGCGTGAACAACTTGAAATGGTGGGTTTGGCAGAGTGGGAAACCAAGTATCCGCATGAGCTTTCTGGCGGTATGCAGCAACGTGTTGGTTTGGCGCGTGCGTTTGCAATGGACACCGACATTCTGTTGATGGATGAACCGTTTTCGGCGCTTGATCCACTGATTCGTGCTCAGCTGCAAGATGAACTGATCACGCTGCAAAACAAACTCAACAAAACGATTCTGTTCGTGAGTCACGACCTAGATGAAGCACTGAAGATTGGTAATAACATTGCGATCATGGAGTCAGGAAAACTGATTCAACACGGTAAGCCTGAAGAGATCGTACTGACGCCAAAAACCGAATACGTAAAAGACTTCGTTGCTCACACCAATCCATTGAATGTGCTTAAAGGTCGCTCTTTAATGCAGCCTCTTGATTCACTGACGCAAGAGAATGAAAGCTGGAAGATCTGCGATTCTAAAGATCTTTGGATTGAACAGAGTGAAGGTGCTTTATCAGTGAAAGGTGAATCTACTTTGGCGCTTGTTGAGTGGAGCGAGTCTGACGACCTAACCGCGATTAACGCGTCGAGTGTGGTAGTGACAAGCCCGGAGATTGGTATGCGTGATGCGATTAAGCTTAAGCAGATCAGTAACCACCCAATTCTGTTGGTTGAAAATAATCAATTGGTAGGGATTTTGGATAACAGCGAGTTTTACAACGCGCTAACGGGTAACTTTCAGATGAATACCGCTGCGTAAAATTTCGTTTTTCAGCTTAGCTATTGAGGCTGGTTTTTTATTGGGTGGAGAGGATTAAATCTCTCTACCTCTATGATTATTAAAATATATTATTCTTTGAGTTTGTATTCTCTGGTTCATTATTTTTGTCTTCATTGAAGCTTTCATTCCCTCTTCATTAAGCAAAAGTGCCGTACCACGCAAGTTTAGTGGTATAGAAAAGATTGAGAATAGTATGAACATCAGTACAATGCGGAAAAATCAATGAAGTAATTTATCAATTTACAGTGTAATTCGAGCGCGCGTGACGTAATCACTCGAGACATTTCATCGCTTCGACGCTGTAAAACCATTCACAGTATATTAGTACAAAGGTCTGCATCTTGGACAAACATGACGAAATCCTGGTCGCTATTCGCCAAATTATTCGCGCTATCGATTTACACTCGAAGAAGCTGAGTAAAGAGTATGGTTTGACTGGCCCTCAATTAATCTTAATGAGAGCAATCCAAGAAATGGGTAATGTGACAATCAAAGAATTGTCTAATCAGACCAATGTAAGCCAAGCAACGACGACGACGATCATCGACCGTCTTGAGTTAAATGGCTATGTACAACGAATACGCAGTTCATCGGACCGCCGTAAAGTACACGCGAACCTGACTGAAAAAGGTCAAGAGTTGCTAAACAATGCGCCACCGCCGCTGCAAGATAACTTCGTTAAAAAATTCCAAAATCTAGAGACGTGGGAGCAAAGCTTACTGCTTTCTTCGATGCAGCGTGTATCATCAATGATGAACGCAGAAGACATCGACGCCGCTCCAGTACTTCAACTTGAAGGCATTGCAAACGTAGCCAAGAGCTAACCTTATTTATAAATTGTTTATTTAGAACAACAACTTAAATAATTGTCAAATGGTCGCACTAAGCGGCCATTTTTGATCCTGCCATTTAAAATTCTCTATTTGCCTTGCGTGTTAGCTACGCCTTCTTATTTTAAATTCCCCTGACTTTTTGCCCCGTTTGTAGCCGCCTCATTGGATTGTAATCAAAACTCCATTGACGATTCTTTGACAATAAAATGCTAGACCGACCGGTCTGTTGTGTATTATTGTGTGTTCATCTTAACCACGAGGTGATGTATGAAACACGAATTGACGCCAACACAAATGACCATGACGTTGAACAGCATGCAGGGAGCTTTTGCACAGAAACCGATGCCAGCGATATCGGAGAGAATTGAGCAGCTGCTCGCACTTAAATCTGCGCTAATCGATTACACAGATCGTTTGTGTGTAGCCGTGAGTGAGGACTATGGTCACCGCAGCCGACAAGACACTTTGATGGCTGACATATTGCCTTGTATCGGAAATATTGATCACAGCATTGAGTGTTTACCTCATTGGTCGACATCTTCGATTCGTCATTCCGGCCCATTGCTTTCAACCTCTCGTGTTGAAGTGGTTTATCAACCCAAAGGCGTCGTCGGGATTATTGCTCCGTGGAATTTCCCGATCATGTTATCCGTCGGCCCACTTATTTCGGCGCTGGCTGCGGGAAATCGCGCCATGATCAAGATGAGCGAATTTACCCCAGCGACGAACCAAGTATTAACAGCGCTATTGGCGGAAGTTTTCCATGCCGATGAGGTGTGCTTGGTTGAAGGTGAGGTAGAAATCGCAGCCGCATTTTCGGCGTTGCCGTTTGATCATCTTCTATTTACAGGGTCAACCCAAGTGGGTCGCCAAGTGATGAAGTCAGCGGCTGATACGCTAACCCCAGTCACGCTAGAGCTGGGTGGAAAGTCGCCGGTTATCGTGGCAGAAGACATGCCGATTGATATTGCGGTAGAGCGAATTATTTATGGTAAAAGCCTAAACAACGGCCAAGTATGTGTCGCTCCAGATTACGTGCTACTCCCTGAAGATAAGCTCGAAGCCTTCATTTTGGAGTACAAAAAACAATATCAACAGCTATTTGATGAAGGGATCTACTCTGAGAGTTTAACCTCGCTCATTAACCCTCGCCAATGTGATCGTATTGCTGGTCTGTTGAATGAAGAGCAGGAAGCTGGGACACGAATCGTTGCTTGCCATGACGAATCGATGGACCTAAATACTCATCGGTTGGTGACACATTTGATCGTTGAACCAAGCCTGTCATCCAAGGTGATGAACGAAGAAATTTTCGGCCCATTATTACCTTTGATTACGTATCGCAATGTCGAAGAGGCGTTCCAAGTCATCAATAGCAAACCAAGGCCGTTAGCACTCTACCTGATGAGCTTTGATTTGAGTTTACAGGCTCAGGTTAAGCACCAAGTTCACTCCGGTGGCATGTGTATTAATGACTGTGTTTTCCATTTAGCGGTTGATGACGCGCCGTTTGGTGGCATTGGCGAATCAGGCCAGGGCAATTATCACGGTAAAGAAGGGTTTATCACTTTCTCTCACGCTAAAACTGTGTTGGAAACAGGTTTAGATCACCGCGTTAAGCATCTGTTTTCAAAAGAAGACAACGAATTAAAAACCGCAGTGATGGGCATGCTTGGCCAGTAAATCACTGTTGGTATGACACTGTTTATTTTTCAAAAAGTTATTTTCACGAAATTATTTTAAGAGGTTACTTTTATGTTGGAACGTTTTTTTGAACGTACGATCAAATCGTATTTGATGATTACAGGTTTCTTAACAGCGACGGCATTTTCCACTTTCCTAGCGCCAGATTGGAGTATGCAGACGCTGTTCTCGTACAACGATACCATGATGGAAAACAAGGAGTACTTGCTCGGTACTTATCAACACTGGGGTGTGATGGTTGGCTGTATTGGTGTGTTGTTGATGTTCTCGGCGAAGTACAAATCGCTGCGTACCTCAACCATGATTTACAGCGCATTTGAGAAGTCGATGTTTGTTGGCATCTTCTTATACAACGTGTGTATCAACGATTATGAGTGGTTCTATGGCTGGAGCGGCGTGTTTGCGCTCGATGGATTTGTGACCGTTTATTCTTTGGTTTATCTGTACTACTACCTCACTAGAGATAAGAGTAAGGTCCCAGCTCACCTTCGTTAATCGTTAACCGTTTGTGAGTTGCTCAGGGTGAGTCAATGACACTTCTTTAATGATCAATAGCTTACTTATGATTACAGCCCGCATTTGCGGGCTTTTTTCGTTTTTGGGCAATGATCCATAAAGATCTTAATTGACATATCTTTGACATTTACGTTCTAGACCGACCGGTTTGTTTTGGTTATTGTTTAGTCATCAACTAGAAATGAGGTAAACACCATGACAACCAATAATTTTAACTTTCAACTTAAAACCATTGTTCATGCTCAAGAGAACGGTATTGAAAATATCCCTTCTTTGTTTGGTCGCTTAGGTGCGCAAAGAGTCGTGCTCTTTTCTGATAAAGGTTTGGAGTCTCTTGGCTTTGTTGAGCAGTTCTCGGCGTTGTTTGTAAACCAGAATGGGAATCAGGAAGCGAACCAACAAGCGGTTCAGCTTGTTGGCGTTTACACCGATATCGCGCCAGACGCGACTTGCGACAACATCAACGCTGCCATTGAGTTTGCAAACAGCGTCAATGCTGATGCGATTTTGTCTGTTGGCGGCGGCAGCGTGATTGATGCTTCTAAAGGTGTGAAATACGCATTCCATAAGCAGATAGATGATATCCGTACGGTGATTGCGGGCGGCGGTCATATGGATGTGTGGCCAAACAATGAAGACATTCGAGTGCCACACATTGCGGTTCCGACAACGGCTGGCACGGGCGCAGAAGCCTCTCCGATTGCTGTTTTTTACAACGAACATGAAAACATTAAGGCAAGCCTAGTCGCATCGGGATTGGAAGCTGATATCGCAATCCTTGATCCAACGGTGACCACTAAGCTGCCTGCTCACCTGACTCGTTCTACCGCCATGGATGCGCTAACACACGCTGTTGAAGCGATTGTTTCTCCAATGAGTAATGCGTTCACCGATGCTTATGGCACTCAGGCTGCAAAACTGATTGTTGAAAACTTACCCGTGGCACTTAGAGAACCAGAAAACCTGACGGCACGTGGCAATCTTCTTCAGGCAAGCACGATGGCGATATCTGCATTTTATTCATCGCTAGGTGGCATTCCTATTCATAACTGCGCCCATGCCTTTGGTGCGATTAGCCACATTCCACATGGCGATGCCAACACGGTACTGATGCCGGTTGTGATTGAAGCGCTGCCGGAATTTTATATGCCAAATGCGGCGAAGTTAGCTCAAGCTTTCTCGGTCGACACTACGGGAACCGATGAGATGGTTTACCAGAGAGTGTTGGATTTCTTAAACAACTTCCAAACCAGTGTCGGTGCGATGAAGCGTTTCAGCAGCTGGGAGTTTGATGAGCAAGAGAAGAGCAACATTGCAGAAGCGATTGAAAAAGACATCTGCTTTCAGTTCTACCCAATCTCGAAACAGACGATTGAAACCATCATTGAGAAAGCGATTTAAGTCTCTGTCTTAATCGACTGAATCTTATGACCATTTAGTTCAGTCCTTGATTCACTCACAACAATTACTCGAGAGCCAATTATGAAAATTGAAAACGTATTGCTATCAAGCTTGTGCATCATCGCGCCATTCCTACTTTTCACCTAACTCATTCGACAGGGACGTTGTGACCTTTATTCCCGAGGAGGAAATAAATGATCAATAAACGTTTAACTACCGTGATTCTGACTGGTGTTTTGGCTGCTCTGTTTTTTGCCAAAGCAAGCGTTGGAAGCGAAAGCTCTAAGAACGCAGCCACCATGGACCAATCGCAGCAGCATCAAGATGTCGTGCAATTGTTGGATGAGGCTTACCAAGGGCAATTGGATGCCCAGCTCTCTGTCGCTTACTTATATCTGAGCGGAGAGGGCGTAGAACAGAATGATGAAAAAGCCGCGGAGTGGTTCGTCACCGCAGCCAACAACGGTAGCCCTGAAGCTCAAACACAGCTTGGGTTGATGTATATCTCTGGAAGTGGCGTTCAAGCCAGCCAAGCGGAAGCTGTCACCTGGATAGGCATGGCAGCAGCTCAAGAGTATGACCCCGCGCTCGACTTATTACATTGGATGTCGCAAGCCGCGCATTAATTCAAATCTTAACTCAGGTTACTCACAGAAAAAGTTACTCGCAGAAAAGTTAATTACTGAAACAAGTTAATCACAGAAATTGGAGAACGTCTTATGCAGACATTCAAGAAATCTTTAGTCTTCACTGCAATGGCTGCGGCAAGCAGTGCTGCTCTTGCGGCTGAATCAGAAAAACCGAATATTGTTGTTATTGTTGGCGATGATGTGGGCTTTGCCGATACTCAGCCTTATGGCTCAGAAGCCAATACACCAAACCTAATGGCGCTGGCTGAAGAGGGGGTTAAGTTTACTAACTTTCACGCGTCACCAACCTCATCGGTAACGCGCTCTATGATGTTAACCGGAGCAAACAGCCACGAGGTTGGGCTAGGCACCTTCGACTATGCTGTCTATCCGGGTGCGATTGGCAAGCCGGGTTATGAAGGTTACCTCACCAAGAAAGGGGTTACGGTCGCAACGCTGCTTAAAGAGAGTGGTTATAACACTTACCTCTCTGGGAAATGGCACTTGGGGCACGACGATGGTTTCTTACCTGACGATCGAGGTTTTGAAGAGAGTTACGGTATCTTAGCGGGCGGCTCGAATCACTTTAATCGAGATATGATGTTCCCGGCCAAAAATGCCGCGACAGCGGATGCGCTGCAAAAAGGGGATATTCCCGGCGTCGAAGTTGAGCCAACTTACCGTAACGGTGAAGTGGTTGAGGATAAATACAAAGGCGAGTACTCAGACCAAGTTTACACCAACGAGATCATCAAGATGATCGACAGCAAAAAAGACGACGGCAAGCCTTTCTTCGCCTACGTCCCATTCACCGGTATTCACCTGCCACTGCAAGCGCCTGAGTCTGCCTATCAAGATAAAGTCGATTACTACGTTGAACATGGTTGGGACTCGGTTCGAGAAGATCGTTTCCAACGCATGAAAGATATGGGTGTGATTCCAAAAGACGCCGATATTTCAGATCGTAACGCATTAAGCCGACCTTGGGACTCGCTCTCTGAGAAAGAACAAAAGTGGTACGGCAAGAAAATGGCTGTCGCGATGGGCATGATGGAAATGCAGGACCAACAAGTCGGCCAGATAGTCGATTACCTGAAAGAAATCGGCGAATATGACAACACCTACATCATGTATCTGGCAGACAACGGTCCTGAAGCTGCGGATATAACCGGTGAAAATATCAGTGATTTGATTCGCACATGGACGGCGCATCACTTTGACAACTCGACGGAAAACCTAGGGAAAGCCAACTCCAGCGTTTCATTGGGCCCTGAGTGGGCAAGTGCATCAACCGGTGGTTTGTCTTGGTATAAAGCGTACACAGCAGAGGGCGGTATTCGTGTGCCGTTTATCGTTAAGCCAGCCAAAGCGCTCTTAGAGGGCGATCAAGCGCTGCAACCCGGCACTCAAACCGATGACTTGTCACAAGTAAAAGACATCGCGGCCACCATTCTTGAAATCGCCGATGTTGAGCATCCAGGAACAGAGTACCAAGGTCGAGAAGTCGCACCAATGAGTGGTGTGAGCTTGCTGCCTTACTTCAAAGGTGAAACGGCAGAGGTGCACAGTGCCAACAATGCGATTCCATTTGAATTGTTTGGTAGCGGAATTCTGCTTAAAGGTGATCATAAGATCATCCGAATTTCTACGGGAATGGGCGGTGACAGTGAGTGGCACTTATACAACACCAAGAAAGACCCTGCTGAGCAACATGACTTGAGAAATCAAATGCCAGATCTGTTCCTTGAAATGGTCGCTGAATATCAAGAGTACGAAAAAGCGCAAAACATCGTCCCGGTTGACGAAGCGTGGAATCCGTTTGAAAACGTGAAATAGAGGAAATGAACCACTCGGCCAACCTAATGCCATTAAGCTTGGTTGGTCGATGAACACCGTGTAAAGGAATTACGAATTGTTTTGGCTAATACAATAACTTTTACATCGAGGCACTCTTCATGACGACATTATCGCTATCAAACTTGAGTTCAATTCCACAGTTCAATGGCAAAGCACACAGCAAGCTTCAAGCGCTAGCAAAACCGATTGGGGCGGTGTGTAATATCAGCTGCACCTACTGCTATTACTTAGAAAAACAGCAGCTGCTTGAATACCCAAAAGGCTCTCAATATACGATGGATGAAGTCCTGTTAGAGCGTTATATCAAACAGTACATAGAGGGGCAGAACACGCCTGAAATCATCTTTTCTTGGCATGGTGGAGAGCCTACCTTGTTGGGGATTGAGTACTTTCAAAAGGTCGTCGAGCTGCAGAAAAAATATTGTCCCAACCACAGTAAGATCAGCAATGACCTTCAAACCAACGGAACGTTATTGAATGATGCGTGGTGCGAGTTCTTCAAGAAGAATGACTTTATCATTGGCGTCAGTATTGATGGACCAGAGCACCTACATAATCACTACCGAACTAACCGTGCAGGCAAAGGCACTTTTTCTCAAACAATGCGTGGCATTCGCTACTTGAAACAACATAACGTCGAGTTCGCGACTCTAAGCTGCGTGAATGATGTGACAGGTAAGTATCCGCTCGAGGTTTATCGCTTTCTACGCGATGAAGTGGGTTCGAAGCAATTGCAGTTTATTCCTGTGGTCGATAAGCGTGAGGCTCATACCAACAATAAATGGTTGAGCAACCAACAAGCGATCATTCCTGTATCAGGTGAGGTTGAACCGTGGAGTGTCGGCTCTGCGCAATGGGGAGAGTTCCTCACTACCATTTTTGACGAATGGTTCGAGCATGATTTTGGTCGGGTATTAGTGCCGTACTTTGAAAATTTTGTCGGCGTATGGATGGGCAGAGAAAGCACCATGTGTACCTTGAGTGAGATCTGCGGCAAAGGGTTAGCAGTTGAGCCCAATGGCGATGTGTACTCATGTGATCATTATGTCTTTCCTGAATTTCAGCTGGGTAATATTCAGGAACAAGCACTTTCAACTTTAGCCTTTTCGCCAAAGCAGCAGCGTTTTGGGTTCGCCAAACAAAAGTCTCTGCCGAAACAATGCCAAGCCTGTGAGTTTAAATTTGCATGTCATGGCGAATGCCCCAAAAACCGTATCATCACAAGCCGAGATGGTGAAGCGGGGTTAAATTATCTCTGTGAAGGTTGGCTGAGCTTCTTCAAGCATGTCGACCCGGTTATTAAGGGTTTACTCAAAGCCAATAATATTGCGTCTCGTCTGGGGTAATGGAGTAGGCGTGAATGGATTCAATCAAGATTTAAAGTTAGATAAAAGGCTCACTAAATTGTGCGAGCCTTTTGGTATTTGGTATTTGGTATTTGGTATTTGGTTTCTGGTAACGGGTATATCTAGTCAGCCGATTCTTGGGCTGGGCTCATGGCGAGAAGAGTCTCTTCCATGGCATTGTTTAGAATCGAACGGTTACGCTGCATGGCGGCCATGAGCGTTGAGCCTAGCCATAGGCCATAAAGCATTCGAGACAGCGATTCTGGCTCTGCGATAGTGAAATCACCGGCCTCATTGCCTTCTTCAAATAGCTTCGCCATACGCAGGATGATCTTTTCTGCACCTATTGCCATTGTGGACTGTAACGGGTTAGCCGACCCAGATACTTCTCCCGCCAGTTTTACGACAAGACATTGGATATTGAAGTCTTCAGTCAGTTTCGATGCACACCAAAACTCGAAATAGGCTTTTACGCGATCACGACGAGAAAGCGACTCATCACTTAAAAAGTCGTCCAGCTTAGCGAGATGCTCATCAAAGTAGTTAGTAAGAAGGATCTCACCAAAGTGTTCTTTGGATTTGAAGTAATGGTAAAAAGAACCCTTCGTGCCTTCCGCTTGGTTGATGATTTTCATCAGGCCAACACCAGCAAACCCGTGTTCATTGATAAGGCTAAACCCTGCATCGAGCATAGCTTGTCGCATGTCTTTCATTGTTCTTACTCTTTATGCTGAGAATGAGGAATAGTGTAACGAGCAACATACCAACCGTCCAGTCTAGCGCGTTAGGACGCGGTCAATAATTGACTCGTTTCGTCAAAGTAACTTTTTCTCTTATTGGCACTTCTAAGCGACAAAACTTTTTCAAGATAAGCACATCCTATAAATCGAAAATAACAACCTTAAAGGGCCTGTTTGGTGCCTTAAAATGGCTAAATTTGGGTGTTTTAAGTTGCTGTTTTTGTTCGTTTTTAATTTGGTGTTTTCTTAAGATCGCAATGGTAGTCTTAGCTTAATTTCTTTAGGGGGCTAAATGGACACCAATAACAGCACTTATCATCACCACAATTTTGCTCAGCAAGACTTATCAGAGCTTACATTTACAGCCTGTACGTTTATCCGTTGTGATTTCAGACGTTCGAACTTACGTGATGCAACGTTTATTAACTGTAAGTTTATCGAACAAGGCGATATTGAGGGATGTCACTTCGATGTTGCAGATTTGCGTGATGCAAGTTTTCAGAACTGTCAGTTGGCGATGGCGAATTTTAGTAATACGAATTGCTATGGTATTGAGTTACGTGATTGTGACCTGAAAGGGGCGAACTTTACTCGTGCGAATTTTGCCAATCAGGTAAGCAATAGAATGTATTTTTGCTCTGCATATATTACGGGCTGTAATCTGTCATACGCCAATTTTGAACAAGCTTGTTTAGAGAAGTGTGAGCTGTTTGAGAACCGTTGGATAGGCACTTACCTTGGCGGTGCGTCACTGAAAGAGTCTGATCTCAGCCGAGGTGTGTTCTCGGAAGATGTATGGGGGCAATTCAGTATGCAAGGTGCTAATTTATGCCATGCTGAATTAGAAGGGTTAGATCCTCGCAAGGTAGACACATCGGGGATTAAAATCGTTGCTTGGCAGCAAGAGCAACTGCTTGAAACCATGGGTATTGTGGTCATGCCCGATTGATAGCTGTAATTTCCAACGGCAGGCTATTTGGAATATGTAAGATTTCGCTATAGAAGAAAAGCCCAAAGCTAATAACTTTGGGCTTTTCCGTATTTGGTGTCCCGTCCTGAAATGT